>CALMRR010000233.1 GCA_937871925.1 uncultured Petrotoga sp. | reverse complement strand
CCACTGACCCCATAGAAGTTCCAACTATCTGATCCGGAAAGAAACCCTTGTTCATCAATGCATCCAGGTATCCCATGCTCTGAAATACATATGAACCTCCTCCGGCAACTGAAAGACCATAAGTAGCCGGAAAAACGGAAAGAACGGCGGTAATTACTAAAATAACTGTAATCGCTATTTTTTTCAAAAGTTTATCCCCCCATTATACCGCTTACAAGAAAAAAAAGATACGCACCTGTCAAAAAACCGAACAATAAACTGATGATCTTGTTGAAAAAAGATTTCAAATCTCTACCTCCGTATGCTGTGGTGTCTAGTGATTATTTTATGTTCTTTGGATTACCTTATCTTGACCAAGACAAAAAAATTATGATAACATTATAAAAAGCTTAGAAAAGAGGTAAAGCATGCTGGAAATTATTTGCATTTCTGATGAAGAAAAAAACCTTATAAATAAAAATCGTAAAAAATACGACCTGTTAATAAGCTGTGGCGATCTTTCGCCCAGATATATGGACTATGTCATAGAAGAGTTCAATCCTTCGTTTGCCCTGATGATAAACGGAAACCACGATGAAAAGTATTATCCTGCAGAAACAAAAGAAAAAAGCGGTTTTTCAGAAGTATTTAGAGGAGCATATGTTTTAAAACAGGGTTATATCAATCTTTCCCGGTATATTAAAAAAAATGTATCAATAATGGGATTTTCAGGAGCACTCTCATGGGGAGCACAGCCCTTTCATTTTCAGGAGAAGAATATTTCAAGGTTTCGCAAATCTGTCGACAGAAGAAAAAAATTAGGCTTAATAAAGGAGTTGGACTTCTTTATCTCTCACACTCCGCCATATATTCAGGATGCCTTTAAGAACATGGGAGCATACCATCAGCCCTCTTATGAACTGGGAAAACTTTATGAAAGCTATTTTCCGAAAATATGGTTCTATGGTCACATTCATTCTTCCTACACCAGTCAGAACCTTGATTTTAAACTTAAGAAGAATAACGGATACTCTTTTCTTATAAACGCATGTCCTGTAAAGTTTATCCTGTATGATGAAGAGTACAAAAAGCTTATGGACGTGACTTCCATACAAAAGGTCATGTTCAGCCCGTTGGACATATCGGCAAAAAAACAGTGAGGTGAAAAATGTACACTCCTTCCAACAGAAACTATACAATTGCTGAATACAATAATGCAAGAAGACTCGCCAAGAAAGAGTTTGGCCTAAAAATTTCCAAGGGTGGATCAAGCGGTTACCTTCCGGCACTCGAAGACATAATAAAGAATACCGAAATTGTTTCCGACTCGGATCTTGGGTTGGTAGAAATCCCTCTCAAAAAAGTTAACGGAACTTTTCAAAGAGCGCGGAGTACTTCTTTTGCAAAGAATTTTTTGCCTCTTCTGGATGAGCACTCCGAGTTCGCACGCAAGTGGTGCGACCTTTTCGAAATGCATCAAAACGAAGGAATACGTGATCCTATAAGTGTATATGAGTATCTTAACTGGTTTTATGTCATCGAAGGAAATAAAAGAGTCAGTGTACTCAAGTATCTGGACGCATTCTCCATAACAGGTCAGGTAAAACGGCTTATTCCTAAGTACGATCCGCTTGACAGCGATATCAGAATTTACTATGAGTTCCTTGAGTTTTACAAAGCCACCAAAATAAATATGATCTGGTTCTCACAGACCGGTTCCTTCAAAAAGCTCCTGTCTATACTGCTTAGCAACTACAGTTTGCAGACAACTGAAGATGCTGCAGACTTCAGAGGTTTCATGAATGATGTGTACTTTCCGTTCAGAAAGATTTATCTGGCACTTTCTGGTCAACGGCTTGCTGTAACTACAGCTGATGCTTTTCTGAAGTTTACCGACAGATACGGTTTTTTCCCACAGATAACCGAAAAAGAGCATAAAGCTTTTATACAGAATATCATACAGCTACTTGACGAAGATTCATACCGCTCTCAACAGAATGTAATAGTTGAACCTCCTAAAATAATCCTGCCCAGAATATCTGATATACTCAATCCACCCAAAAAACTCAAGGCTGCTTTTTTGTATCTGGGAAATAAGGATGATTATAGTTGGAACTACTCTCACGAGGCTGCCAGGCAGAAAGTACAAAAGACCTTTCAGGAAAGACTTGAAACAACTTTTTATGAACGGGCAGATACTGACGAAAGGGTACACGATCTTCTTCAGCAGTTTGAAAAAGAAAGTTATGACATGGTCTTTTCAACCAGCAGCATATGCTCTGATTTTACATGTAAGTATGCGAAAGACTTTCCGCAGATACTGTTTTTTAACTGTTACGGAAAAGAACAGGGAGACAATATATTTAACTATGCTCCCAAGATGTATGAAGCACGTTATCTTCTGGGAATAATTGCAGGAGCACTTACTAAAAGCCATAATATAGGCTACATTGCAGGAGAAAAAATACCGTCGGTGCTTGCCGAGCTTAATGCTTTTTCCTGTGGAGTACGAACCACCAATCCTTACTGCAGAGTATTTCTTAAATGGACCGGTTCTTTCAGCAACCCCGTACTTGAGGACAGATATGCCCAGGAACTTATAGACCAGGGTGCAGACATACTTTCCTACCATCTTGACTCTGTTCAGACTGTCCGTACAGCTGAAAAAAACCACGTCATGTGTATGGGTTACAACTATTACTCAACTGATTTCTTTAGCACAAGCATTATTGCCAACGCTGTCACAAACTGGGAAGTATACTACTCTCAGATGATCTACGATATGCTTGATGACAACTGGTGGAACTTTTTTGACCTCTTCCCATATACTCCTAAGACAAGATTCTTCTATAAAGGCCTAGAAAGTTCAATTGTAGATATTGCTGACCTGAGCGAAACAGTTCCCGTTTCATTGCAGCGTTTGGTAAAGATGCTTAAAAAAGCTGTTATAAACAGAGAGATACATCCTTTTGCCGGCCCATTGTATGACAGTACCGGCAAGCTACGTATATACGAAGAACAGATAATCACTGAAGACACCATCCAAAATATGGATTGGATTACAGATAATATCCAGGAAGTAAAAAAATAATCCTCTGCAAAGAGGATTATTCTATTGTAAACTTGCCTATGCTGTTTATCTTTATTCCGTGTGCATCGGTGATCTGCTTAAGCTCAACTATATTGACATTGCACAAAGAAGCAAGTTCTGTTACCGTAACACCGGCCTCAACAAACCGTGCAATAAACTTTTCGACAATCACTTTTATTCTCTCTTCTTTATCCTTAATCTGCAGATAACTGACAAGCTCATTTACAAAACTTACTCTTTTGAGTTGGTTCCTTATGATCCTCAGTCCAAGCTCAAAATCTTCTTTCAGCATAGCCTTTATGGTCTCAGATGAAAGAGGTATTATATCACATGGCATATCAGTGAAAACCGTTGCAAGTCTTGTCGGTTTTGAAAAAATAGCAGACTCTCCGAATATTTCACCTTTCTGGATTATAGACATCAGTTTTTGCACACCGCTTGAATATCTCCCAACTTTGAGGTTGCCTTTCAAAAGGAGATATCCTTTACGTTCATCTTCCTCACCTTCAATTATTATAAGGGTTTTGGACGGGAGATGAATTCCGGATGTGCCGTACAGATTTATAAGGGTATTCTTTCCACCGGAAATCAACTGCTGGAGATACTGGTAAGAAAGTCTTTTTGAAAAGCTATGAGAATCAAGCTCGTTAAACAGTTCAACTGCCTCAAACCTGTCTTTGAAAAATTTTACCGTTATTTTTAGCACCTCATACTCGTCCTGGAAGTCTGAATCAAGGCCAGAGCGGTCAATCGAAGAAAAAATCTTCTCAGCCTGCGAAACATTCCCCATCTTGAGGCTTAGCTTAACCGAATTGAACTTCTCAACCGTATCGGAAGTCTTGATAATGTACTTCTCATGAAGATCAAAAAAAGTTTCCATTGCTTTTTGTGTGTCAACACCACGCGAAAGAATTTCATCATAATAAAGAAGTTTTTCGGTCACAGATTTAAAGATCTTCATAAGAATATCAGATTCTCTGTCTAAAAGTCTCATCTCTTCAATTGAAAACT
>CALMRR010000232.1 GCA_937871925.1 uncultured Petrotoga sp. | reverse complement strand
GTCTGCCAGCTCTGTTGTGGTTGTTCCACTGCTGAGAGCTATTTCTGATACGCGTTGCCGGGAAATATCTATATTCTTTATGGTCTGAGACATTAAGGCAACTGCACTTTCTGCAAGCTCAAGACTATTTTCAAACTCTTTTACAGGAGCATCAGCCACTTCGTTAATATCTTGGTATGCAGCATTATGAAACAGCTCGTTGATCATACTCATTATGCCCATAGCCATTCCTGCTTGAATTCTTATATGTTCAATTATGACAGGATTTCTTTTTTGTGGCATTATGCTGCTTATCTGGACAAGTTCATCAGGAAACAAAAGTATTCCGACTTCACAGGAGGCTTTATGAGAAAGATCTGCACTGAAACGCGTTACATCATTTAGAATCTTTCTGACCGCATCGGCCGGGTATGTAAGCCAGTGTGAGGTTACAATTGCTTGGTAGGAGTTGGAAACAGGACTTTCAAATCCCAAAAGATCACTTACCATCTTTCTGTCAATGTTAAAACCTGTTGTAGTTATTGCACATGCTCCCATACTTGAGCGGTCAACTATACGTAAAGCTGAAAAAAGCTCATTTATATCCTCACAAAGATCAAGGGCGAATGCCGAAAGATAATGACCTAGGGTGGAAGGATTGGCCGGCTGTCCATGAGTATAAAGTACTATAGGAGTATCCCCCTGCCTGTACACTTTATCTTGTATTACGGAAAGCAGGTTTATACAGCAGGATAAAAAATCCATCAGACGTGTACGGACAAACATTCTAAAAACCGTGGTATCCATATCGTTTCTGCTACGTGCAGTATGCAGAAATCCTGCAGTATCCCGTCCGATAACTTCTTCCATCTGTTTTTCAAAAACAAAGTAAAGATCTTCATTGCCCGGCGGGATATCCTTCGGAAAGTTTTTCTTTTGGGCTACACTGTCTATGGCATATTTAAGCTTTCGAGCTGTTTCATGGGGTATGATTCCGGTTTTTAAAAGCATTATCAAGTGAGCCCTGTGCAGGTAGACCGAATGGCTGAAAAACAAATCTTTCCAGTTTTTATAACATGGATTAAGTACTTTTTCAGTATATATGGGATTAAAAGCCATATCGCATCACCTTATCCTAAGAAGCTGCGCAATATTAGCGTATAGAACTTTATCTATATCGTCTGCGGAAAAACCTGTGTATATCATTGCCCGGAGCTGTTCATCAAGATAGGCAGATGTAAATCCGCGCGGGAACCAGCTTGAATCAGTTCCGAAAATTATTCTTTCCGGTCCTATAGTCTCCCTGTACTTTCTAAAAAGACTTTCAAGTGATACATCATAAGGCATCCATCTCATCCACTGGTTGGATCCGCTTGTGTCGATAAAAACATTTGGGCATGCCCAACAAAGGTTGAGTGTTTCAAAAACATATCCGCAGCCAAAGTGAGGGATTATTATTTTCATATTCGGAAAAGCTTTGGCTACATCGTGAATTATAAGTGGATTTATGTTGACATGATAAGCAGTTCCGCCGGCTCCCCCCATAATGCCAAAGTGGATAAGAACGGGAACATCATAACTTTGGGCCACTTCCCACACCGGATAAAGACTCTTGTCGTTGAGCGGAGTCTCAACTGCAGGCCCTAAAATCTTGTAACCCTTCAAACCTCCGTACTTAAGAGCCCTTTCCAGTTCTGATTCTGCACCCTTAGCTGAAGGGTCGTTGTGTGCGTAGGCAATAAACTTGTCGGGATGTTTTTCAACTATTTTCTGTGCAAGCATATTACCACCTGCTGTTACAAAAACAACTCTGTCCAGATTATGCTTAAGTGCCTGAAAGTACCAGTCTTCAATAGCTTTTCCTTCATCGGTGACAGGTTGTTCATCACCAAAATTCCATGCCTGTTTCCACTTGTTTCTTTCCTTTTCTAGCCACGGATGATGCTGAACAGGATGTGTCTTTTTACCGTCTCCCATAAAATCTATTGCCGGAAAATGAACATGTGAATCTATGATTTTCATTTTTTCACCCCTTTAACCCGGAGAGGGCTATGCCTTTTATTATCTGTTTCTGGAAAATGAGAAAAACTATTATCAGAGGAATCATTGAAACTGTTGCACCGGTCATTATCTGTTCCCACTGGAAGGAAGCTTCGCTTGAAAAATAAGCAAGTCCTACCGGTAAAGTATACATTTCAGAGTTCGAGGATACTATTAGCGGCCACATAAAGGCATTCCAGTTTCCTATAAAGTTAAATATGGCCAGTGTTGCCAAAGCAGGCTTCACTAGAGGAAGAACAATATTCCAATATATTCTGAACTCACTTAGACCATCTATTCTTGCTGCATCCATAAGTTCATCCGGAACGCTAGTCATAAACTGTTTCATCAGGAATATTCCGAAAGCGCTTATCATTCCGGGGAACATAATGCTCCAGTATGAATCAAGCCAGCCAAAATTTTTTGACATCATATACCATGGAATAACAAGCATTTCTGTGGGTATCATAAGAGTGCTGAGTATCATGGTAAAAAGAACTTTTTTACCCGGAAATTCATACTTTGCTAGAGTATATCCTACCAAAGAATCAAAGAAAAGTACGGATAAGGTAGTACATGCCGCTACTATAAAACTGTTGAGAAACCATTTTGGAAATAGGGAAAATTCGAAAATGTTCTTATAATTGTCTAAAGTAGGACTTGAAGGCAAAAGCTTCATATCGTATATCTGGGAAGCATCTTTAAAGGAAGAAGATACCATCCAGAAAAACGGAAATATTGTAGTTATGGCAATTATACTTAAAACAACATATGCAAAGATGGTTAATCTTTTATCTGTCCGCGTCATGCATCACCTCTCAGTAGCTTACCTTGTCTTTGAAAACACGAAGCTGAAGGAAAGTTATAAACATTATTATGAGAAACAGAACAAAGCTTGCACTGGATGCGACTCCCATATCAAAATTCACAAATGCTTTATGATATATGTAAAGAGCCATCGGTTTGGTGGAATCAAGCGGACCTCCTGTCCCCTGGAAAGACATATTGTATACCTGAGTAAAAAGTCTTAAAAACTGTATGCTTTCTGTCACGACCAGAAAGAGAGTTATGGGTCTGAGAAGAGGTACGGTTATTTTCATGGTTATATTCCATCTGCTTGCCCCATCTATTCTTGCTGCTTCAAGATACTCCTCGGGGATGGTCTGTATTCCGGCAAGAAAGATAACAACACAGTAGCCAAACTCCACCCATACTGTAGTTACAACTATACAGAACAGCGCCTGTGAAGGGCTTGAAAGAAATGGCTGGACATCCATTCCCAAGGCAACAAGCGCATTGTTGAAAACTCCTAACGGAAGAGGCTGATACATCCACCTCCACACCCAACTGACAGCAACCATAGGTGTTATATAAGGCATAACATATAAAAGCCTGTATAGCCACTGTATTTTTCTTATTTTGTTAAGCAAAAGAGCCATCAAAAGAGATATGATTATGACTAAAGGTGCTCCGAAAAGAATATATTTGAGAGAATTGAAAAGAGAGGTTACAAATACGGGATCGTTGAATATCTTAATGTAATTATTCAGACCAACAAAATTTATGTTCTTTTTGAGGAGATTCCAGTCGGTGAAGCTCATTGCCATAGAGTAGACCATGGGGAAAAATCGTACAAAAAGAAAAAACACTATAGGCACTGCCAGAAAAGTGTAAGCTGTAACTACTTTTTTCTGTTTAAGAGTCATTTAACTGATCCTCCCTGTAAAATCCGCGGAGCCTATGAAGCTCCGCGGATGATTTTTCTACTTTGATGCCCAGAAGTCATCAAGGATCTTCTGTTCCTTATCTGCGGCCTCTTTAAAAGCAACTGACGGATCTGTGTTGTTAAGTCTTACTTTATCGATAGCTTCAAGAATCACATTACGTTGACCGACTTCATCCGCAAAAAAAGTTGCATGAGCGTATGCGAGCCCTTTCAAAAACGGTCCGTAAAGTTTATCTTCAGAGTACTTATTTGCAATTTCCGGATTGGCCGGCAGCTCTCCGACATTTTTGAGCCAAAGCTCCATAGCCTCTTTGGAGGTTATGAACTTGAGGAATTTTATTGAGGCTGTCATTCTTTCTCCCTGGGCATTGGTGGTAATGGCATGAGTCCAGAAGGATGCAAAATTGGATTTTATTCCATTGTGTTCGGGTAGCTCGGCAATGCCATATTCAAGGTCTTTTACCGTATTAAGAGTTCCTATTCTGAAGGAACCGTCGATAGTCATAGCAGCTTTCTGTGACTTGAAAGCAGTCACGTCATCGTTCAAAAAGCCCGGATAACCGATTTTATCTTTGGTTATTCTATCTGTATACCATTTTAAAACTTCTCCGGCTGCTCCCGTTTTATCGTAGAGTACTTTTTTATTGTCTGTCGAGTATGGAGTTCCACCAAACTGTCGGACAAGAACCTCTCTTATCCAATGGTGATGCTGTCCGTCTGGCTGCATGGTGAATCCGGCCTGGAGAAGATTTCCCTTCGAGTCGTATTTTGAAAGGATTTTCGCCATTTCTACCGCTTCTGTAAGGGTCTTGGGTGGTTTTTCCGGATCAAGACCTGCCTGTTTAAACAGTTTTTTGTTCCAAAAAAGTGCAAGGGTTCTTACGGCAGTGGGTACGGAGTAGTATTTATTGTTAAATTTGACACTTTCTTCGACAAAAGGAAAGAAATTATCTTTAAAGTACTTTTCATTAAACTCATTTTTCGGAAGCTCCTGGAGATATCCTGAGTTAACGTACATTGGGAGCCAACCGTAGAACAAGTTTATTACATCCGGCCCTATTCCTGCAGGTATTGAAGCGGCTACCTTCTGATTGTAATTTTCATAGGGAAAGGTAACCTGCTTTACTTCTATATCCGGATTCAGTTTTTCGAACTCTTTTATCAACTGGTTTATAGTATCCACCTTTGTCTGATAGAAGTACTGCCAGTAAACTATAGTCGTTTTTGCAGACACACTTAGAGTAAATAAAACACAAACAAAGATCAAAAACAATGTAACCCTTTTCATACCAACACCTCCTGAGTTTTAAAATATACCCTTATTGTATAAAAAACATTCACATTTTCAGAAAATAATTGTCGTGTATTAGGCTCACTCCTCCTACAGAGACTCCAAGATCACCGAGTTCTCCCCTGCTGAAAGAGATATTCCTGAGAATTTCCGGCGGCACGATTACTTCCAAAAAAGGCATGAGATACCTGAGAATCATGTCGTACTGGTTGTATCCCACCCCGCCGGTAATTATAATCATCTGGGGATCAAGCAGAGTGATTATGTTTGCAATGCCTAAAGCCAGGTGTTCACAACCCTGAAGGAAAATTTCTTTTATATCCCTGCTTTTGTCAAGATTATCAAAAATCTCTTTGGTTGTAAGATTTAAGCCTAATTTTTCCTTAACTTTAATTTCAAGCCCATTGCCGGAAAACCAGCTTTCGTAGTTACCAAAAGTTCGGTTTCTGGATTTGTTTTCCCTGTTCCAATCCGTTATCATATACCCTATTTCTCCAGCCATATTATGGCTTCCGGAATAGATGGAACCATTGAGGATGAGTCCTGCCCCGGTGCCAGTGCCTATAGCTATAAGACAAAGATCTTTTATGTTTCGGGCCGAACCTTTTGAAAGTTCTCCCAAAGCATTGACTGTAACATCATTGGATATCATGACAGGTATTCCGAAATGGCTGCTCACTATCTCTCCCAATGGAATATCACTGAGCTCAAATGCCGGCATATAATAGACAAAACCAGTCTTTATATCGGTTGTTCCCGGAACTCCGATGCCTACTCCCAGAATCATGGCTTTATCAACAGTTATCACTTCTTCTATTCCCTGAAATATTATTTCAATCAAGGCATTTTTGCTTTTTATGCCTTTAGTAACTTTCCTGACTTTATTTATGATATTTCCATCAAGATCGGTAAGAATCGCGATAAGCTTATTTCCTCCCACATCTACTCCTACGATGTATTTGTAGGTGCTTGCGAATGAAAGAAGTATCGGCTTTTTACCTCCTTTTTCGGAACTCATGCCTATTTCTTTTTCAACAATAGCGCCTTCGTTTATTAATTTTGAAACTATATTTGAAACAATTGGTTTTGAAAGTCCCGTCTCCCTTGAAAGGTCCGCGCGTGATATTAAACCTCTTGTTCTTACCAGCCTTACAATATTTTCTTCATTAGCAGATAAAGTATATGACATCGAAAAACCTCCGTTAGTTAGTTAAAGTTACTAACAAACAAATTTTAAAATATGTTACATATAAATCAAAACCTTTTCTTCGGCCTTCATGTGTGATTACTAATTGTTAAAGTCATTCATATATATAAAAAGTTTTTTTTTAAAATAAGAACATCGAACTTTTTAAGTTATTGTATTCCAAAGGATCATATAGTTTGTATAAAGTACTAATAATAATAAGAAGTCTTTTTAACAATAAAAAGCATATTTTTTGTTATAATATTTACATACAGGATACAGTTTATATACCTTAAACAGAAGTTTTTTAACCTTTCGGAGGACAGGAGGAAAAAATGGAAAAAGAATTTTACAGACAGGTGCTTGGGGGTATTAACGCCGGCAACATACTTGATGTCGGCTGCAGGGAGGGCTATTTTATAGGTATAATGCTTGAATCTTTTCAGAGTGTTGCATCTGTGTCAGCCATAGATATATCAGACAAAGGATATCTTAAAGAGAAGGATTTTTTTGAAAAAAATCATGTGGATTTCAAAGTCATGGACGGCGGGAATATGGAGTTTAAAGAGAGTACTTTTGATACTGTCAGTATTTCAAACTCAATTCACCATCTTACAGATGTAATGGCCGTTTTAGCTGAGATGAAGCGTGTAATGAAAAAAGACGGTCTTTTCATTCTTAATGAGATGATATGTGATACCGGTGACGTATCAAGAAAGAAAGATGTTAGCGTTCATCACTGGTTCGCAAGAACCGATACTATTATGGGTACTTTCCACAGAATGACCTATACCTCTTCGGAGCTTTTTGGGTTTGTCAATAGTCTCGGATTTGGAAAGATACACGTCAATTACTTTCTGGATGATGAGTATTCTGATTTTCAAAACAATGAAAAACTAATTGCGAGCATTGAAAAAAGGCTTTTACAGAAAGAATGGGATGATGATGTTGTAACCGAAGGGAGAGAGCTAATTAAAATGCTTAAGACAGGCTGCTTTAAGCAGGCTCCGGTAATGACTATAATTGCTCGTGGAAAGGATGAAAAAAATGGGTGATTTTGATGAAATTTACGACATCATTTTGAGGTTTCGAAAAGAAAGAGAGTGGGAGAAGTTTCACAGTCCTAAAAATCTTGCGGTATCAATTTCGCTTGAGGCGGCAGAACTGCTTGAGATATTCCAATGGGACGACAGCGGTGCTCAGAGCTCTGAAACAGCTCAAAAAAGAATAGGAGAAGTAAAGGACGAGCTTGCCGATATTCTTGTATACAGTATGTTTATGGCAAAAGACCTGAAAATAGATATAAAAAACGCCATAAAAGAAAAAATGGAAAAAAATGCATTAAAGTATCCCGTTGAAAAGGCACGTGGAAGTTCAAAAAAATATAATCAACTATAAAGAGGTGATTTTATGGATATTTTGATTAAAAAGGGTTTTATATGTCCGATTGTCAGCAAAGCTTTTACAGGTGATATACTGGTAAGCGGCGGAAAGATCAAAAAGATCTCCGAGTCTATTACTGCCAAAGATGTGCAGATTATTGATGCAAAAGGAAAGTTTGTGCTTCCGGGATTTATCGATGCACACTCACATATAGGACTTTTCGAAGAAGGGGTAGGACAGTACTATCAGGACGGAAACGAAGCTACCGATCCTATTACTCCGCAAGTCAGGGCAATTGATGCGTTTAATCCTCAGGACAGTGCGATAAAAAAAGCTCTGAGCGGAGGAGTAACGACAACCATGATACTTCCCGGAAGTGCAAATGCAGTAGGGGGTCAGGGAGCGATAATAAAGTTTAACTCTCAGATTGTTGATCAGATGATAATCAAAGAACCCGCAGGACTGAAGATGGCACTGGGAGAAAATCCCAAGCGCTTCTACGGAGAAAGTATGAAACGCACTCCCGGAACAAGGTTGGGAACGGCAGCCATGATAAGGGAGTACTTCGTAAAAACTCAGAGCTATAGTGAAAAAAAACAAAAGGGCGATTATGAAAAGGATTTGAGGTATGAGATAGGTGAGATGGTGCTTAAAAGAAAGATTCCTGCCAGAATACATGCCCACAGGATGGACGATATTCTAACAGCTGTCCGCATAGCAAATGAGTTTGAATTTGATTTTGTAATTGAACATGCCACGGAAGCATATAAGATAATCGAGTATCTTAAAGCCAGAAATGTAAAGATGGTACTCGGTCCGCTCTTTTCATTCGCCACTAAGCTTGAACTGAAGGATAAGACTTTTGAAGCAGTTTCCATAGCGGTTAAAAACAATGTTCCTGTGGCACTCATGTGCGATCATCCGGTGGTTCCGATGGAATATACCGTAATGCAGCTCGGGACGGCTCTGAAATACGGAGTGTCAGAAGAGGAGCTTTTGAAGCTTGTCACCATAAATCCCGCACGGATTCTTGGAATAGACGACAGCACAGGTTCACTGCAAAAAGACAAGGATGCGGATATAGCAATCTGGTCAGGAAATCCTTTTGAAATGAAGAGCTGTGTGGAGCAGGTCTTAATACAGGGAGAGTGTGTATTCTCCAGATAACGGCGGTGGAAAGTTGAAGTATGCCAAGATAAAAACAGCTTGTATAAATGGATTTGATGTTCATGAAATTATTGTTGAGTTAGATATAAACTCGCGTTCAACCATACAGACCTTCAAAATTGTAGGCATGGCTGGCACAACAGTCCTTGAAAGCGAAAAGCGTGCGATGAGCTGCATTAGAAACTGTGGTTTTACTGTTCCGAACGGAAGCATAACGGCTAATCTTTCTCCAAGTTTTCTCAGAAAAGATGGGACCCATTTTGATCTGGCAGTAGCTGTCGCTCTTTTACAGGCATCTTCGCAGATTAAATCAGCGGATGGTGATTTTTATTTTTTCGGAGAGCTTGGACTTAACGGAGAAATTCGTCCGGTAAACGGTATCGCCCTTTTTCTTATTTCTTTGAAGCAGTCCAATCCCCAGGCCAAGTTTATTATTCCCAAAGAAAACGAAAATGAATCTTACTTCGTCGATCCAAATGATGTGTATGTAATATCCTCACTTAACGATATATGTAGAATTTTTTCAGAGGAAAGAGAAAGTTTTCTTCCTCATGTTGGTTCATGTGCAG
>CALMRR010000231.1 GCA_937871925.1 uncultured Petrotoga sp. | reverse complement strand
TTATAGGAGCACTTAGTGGATATATAGGCGGGATTTTTGATGAAATAACAATGAGAATCATGGATGCAATGCTTGCATTTCCCGGAATACTTTTCGCACTAATGTTTGTGGCAATTTTCGGGGTAGGTATAAAAAACACCATAACAGCAATAGGAATAATGTCTATTCCATCTTTTGCCAGAGTTACAAGAAGCAGTTACCTGCAGCATAAAGAGTTTGAATATGTAAAAAGTGCCAAGGCAAAGGGAGCCTCTCCTCTTAGGATCATATTTTTCCATATTCTTCCGAACGTAACCTCTCCCATTATAGTGTCATCTACCCTCGGATTTGCACGGGCAGTTCTTTCTGAGGCCGGATTAAGCTATCTCGGTCTGGGAGTTCAGCCTCCGTATCCCAGCTGGGGAAGAATGCTTAATGAATCGCAGGTATTTATAAGCATAGCTCCATGGTATGCAATAGCCCCCGGAGTATTTATAACCCTTCTTGTCCTGGGATTTAATTTTCTTGGAGACGGACTTCAGGATCTAGAAAGCCTAAAATAAGGTGTCATATGAATGAAAAACTATTTGAGATAAAAGATTTAAGCATAAGCTTTAAGAAAAAGGATGAACATTTTTTTGCTGTAAAATCGGTTGACTTTGACATACATAAAGGCGAAATTGTAGGACTGGTAGGTGAAAGCGGTTGCGGGAAAACCCTCACAGGACTTTCGATAATAGGACTTACGCCAGGTGATGCTGTCATAAGCGGACAGATCAACTTCAAAGGTATGAACCTTCTGTCAAAAAACAAAGAAGAACGAAGGAGTACCCGCGGTAAAAGTATATCTATGATCTTCCAGGAGCCGATGACCTCTTTGAACCCTCTTATGAAAGTTGGAGATCAGATAAGGGAAACCCTTCTTATAAATATGCCGATAGATAAGTTACAGGCTAAGCAAAAAGTATACGAAATAATGAAAAGTGTAGGCTTTGCAGATGTATGTAACCTATATAAAAAATATCCCCACGAGCTCTCCGGAGGTATGCGCCAAAGAGTTGTAATATGCATAGCTATAGCCTGCAATCCTGATCTTATAATTGCAGACGAACCAACTACAGCACTCGATGTTACTGTTCAGGCACAGATACTTGACCTTTTGAAAAAAATAAACCAACAAACAACAAGCTCAATCCTCTTCATATCACATGATTTCGGAGTGATAAAAGAGATGTGTAGCCAGGTTATAGTAATGTACGCCGGGCACATTGTAGAAAAATCATGCATAGGAAGGATTTTTTCAAATCCCCTTCACCCATATACCCAAGCTCTTCTTAAGTGCATACCTGCTCCAGAAAAAAAAGGAAATCCTCTTTTCAGCATTAAAGGCAAAGTACCTTCTATCTACGATAACTCAGAAGGATGCCCTTTTTTCAACCGCTGCTCATTCGCTCTTGAAAAATGTAGGAAAGAGCTCCCAAAATTGAGAGAGTATGAACCT
>CALMRR010000230.1 GCA_937871925.1 uncultured Petrotoga sp. | reverse complement strand
ATTTTTCACTTATAGGGCAATAATAAAAGGGGTAAGTCTTCCTTTAAAATATCTATCATCTCAGGTAGTAGATTTCGGAAACGGAAACCTAAAAGTGAAGTTCAGGCAGAAAACACAGGATTCAGTCGGGCAGATGGTAGGGGCTCTCAGGAGCATGACCGAAAATCTTCATGATAATATGATAAAGATAAAAGAAATTGGAGAACAGCTCAATGAATCGTCGGAAAAGCTTCAAAATGCAAGTGAAAGCTCTAAAAAGCATGTTACAAAACTTCAGGAAGATATTTCTAATTTTACTGCCGGCATAAGCGAATCCACGGAGAGTATAATAGACATAAACACATCCATAGACAGAATTTCAAAAAGCTCTCTCACTATATCAAACGACTCGCAAAATCTTTTCAAAAAATCTGAGGAAACCAGCAACATATCTATTGAGGGTAACAGTATTGTAAAAAAATCTTCCGGTATGATGGAACAGACACTTATACAGGCAGCCGAAAATGAAAAAACTTCTTCCGAAGTTGCTCAAAGCGCTGAAAAAGTTGTAAAAATACTTGAAACAATAAACTCCATTACAGAGCAGACCAATCTTCTTGCACTTAATGCTGCAATAGAAGCCGCACGAGCAGGAGAAGCCGGAAAGGGCTTCAGTGTCGTGGCAGATGAAATAAGAAAACTTGCAGAAGAAAGTAAAGCTGCAACTCAGGAGATATCGGATATCGTAAGCAGTGTAAAGAACGGCGCCGGTAAAGCAAAGGATGTTTCTTTCAAAACCCGTGAAATGGTTGAACAAATAAATATGGATTTTAAAGAAATAGAGAATAAATTTCTAAATATAAATACTAATATTACCGACATGAATTCAAAGATAAAAAATCTTACCGTTTCAAGTCAGGAACAGACCCATTCAATCCAGAGCATATGTCAAACCATGAACAACATATCCCAGGCTATGGAAAAGATGGATATGATTATAAACGGAATCAATACATCCATAGAAAAAGAAGCTCAGAACATCGAAAATATATCGTTCCAGTCAAAACAGCTTGAAGAACAGTCAAAGATACTTAAGCAGAATACCAGCAGCTATCAAGTATAGTTCTTTTTAGTTAGTATAGAAACTTTAACAAAAATGTTATTTACTAAAAAAGCAATTGATGATATAATTACGTTTGTACTTGCGGCCTCATAGGATAATGGTTAGTCCATCGGATTCTCAGTCCGAGAGTCGGGGTTCGATTCCCCGTGGGGCTGCCACAAAAGAGAAATGAATTCAAGGGATAATACGGAGCGTTCTGAAAAATCAGACCGCTCCGTATGTTTTTATGGTGCATAAAAGCTAGCCAGATATATATAGAAATGTATTTTATCAAGTTACAACAGTTGTGGATGATGTATCTTAATATTTATTTTTAACAAAAAAGAAGACTAATCTTAATCATAAATGAATTATTAAATATTTTTTAATGGTAAAATAGCAATGTTTATAGAAGCTTTTTTAGTAAGTTGCATAAATGTTTTTAAGAAACATAATTTAAGGAGGATTTTGCAATGCGTAAAAGTATATTTATTTTAGTTTTAGTTATTTTAAGCATGCTTGTGATTTCCTGCAATAAACCAGTTCCGCTGAAAATAAAGACCCCTGTGGTTACACCTATCGGTGGAACGTACATACAAGCACAGAATGTTACTATCACATGTGAGACAGCCTAAGCACAGATAAGATACACGCTTGATGGGAGTGAGCCCTCTTCATCCAGTAGCTTATACACCGGAGCGATTAATATATCTTCTTCTGCTACTTTAACGGCAAAAGCTTTTAAAGAAGGATTGGATGACAGTGAAACGGTTACACATGAGTGTGATCTTTCATTTCAGCTAAAGTTAAGCAAAACTTTTGGTGGAAGTGATTACGACTGCTTATTAAATACAATTCAGACTTCAGATGGTGGCTATATCGCCGTAGGAAGTACACGATCGAATGACGGAGATATTTTGGATAAACATGATCAATGGGACGGCTGGATAATCAAGATTAATTCAATCGGTGAAAAAGTATGGTCAAAATGCTTTGGAGGAAGTGATGAAGACCGCTTTAAAAGTATTATTAAAACAAATGATAACGGCTATATGGCAGTAGGAAACACAAAATCAAATGACGGAGATGTTTCTGGTTATCACAGTAATCGTGATGGCTGGATACTTAAATTAGAGTAGTAAGCAATCAACCTCCAACTTGAGATAACTCCAGTTGGAGGTTGATTTTTATTGATGTGTTAGCTTAAGGTATTAGGCTATGAATCCAGCTGTATAAAAAAACTGCATTCAAATGACTGTAAAGGTTTTAAGGAGATAAGTCCTTCTTTACTTTCAAAACTACCGTCGGAATCTTTGAAGTCAGCATGTCCGAACCATGGCTCAATACATACGAATGGTGCACCTGGCTTTGACCATAATCCTAGGTATGGAAATCCTTCAAAGCCAACAGTTACAGAGTGCAGATTTTTATGATTTTTTATAGTGGCCTGCGTTGATCTAAGTCCTTTAAATACGAGTGCATCGTTTTCAAAAGTGGTATGGTCAAGAAAAATTTTATCTTCATTCTTAAGCAAAGGAGCAGTTTCTCTTTCAAAAAGTCCCGTCTCATGATTTAAAAGCATAATATGTGCCGTTTCCGATTTATTGAACTGTATGTAGTAATCGTTAATAGATTCGTTATCGTATAAGGGACATCTGAAGCCTGGATGTGCTCCTATAGAAAAGAGCATAGTCAAAGTATCTTTGTTTCTTACGTTATAAAAAATATGGATTTTATTTTTCTCAAGAGCATAACGGATAGAAAGCTCAAAGTCAAAAGGGAATTTTTCTTTTGTATAGGGACTGCTTTTTAGAAGAAATTCAACGGAACTGTTGAAATCAGATAGGACTTCAAACTCCAGGTCTCTTGCAAAACCATGCTGACCCAGAGAATACTCTTTCTGACGGTAAGTATACCTGTTATTCTTAAGCTTTCCCACAATCGGGAAAAGAACCGGAGCATGTCTTGCCCAGTGCTTTGGATCAGCGGTCCACAGGTAGTTGATGCCGGCTTTATCTACCAGAGATGTCATTTCAGCGCCCTTGCTGTCCAAAGATACTTGCAGATACTCATTTTTTATAGTATATGTCATCTTCCACCTCAAAAATTTTGATTAATATATCGATCATCTTTTTTTCATTTGAAATTACTTCTTCTATGACTTTTGAAAGCTCCCTTCTTACGTCAGGCTTGCCAAAAAACTCCCATGAGTTAGGATTGTATATTCCTCCGCATATATCCCACATGTTGTACATCAGATCATGTTGGAGTTTCATGATTGAAGCGGCCTGATCAAGTTCGTACTCAAATTTTGTATTTTTAGCTGCAAGTCCTCTCAGGAAAAGTCCGGCTATCCATCGGCATTCAGCAAACATTCCAACTGCAGAGTTATGAATTTCGTGTATCATTTTAAGTTTTTCTTCTGAAATCTCTATAAAGTCATTTTCATCGAGTATTTGCTCTCTCCATGCCTGCAATCCAGCTATTCCTGCTTTTCTTCCATAAAGGTCTTCTGTGGTAAGTACCTTAAAAATCCAATCCATAGTATCATAGAAGTTAATTTCTTTTTTTCCGGGATTTTTTCCTTTAAGAATTAAAAGTGTCCAAGTATTTGCAAACCAATCAGATTTTATAAAATAGCCGTTTTCATCGAAGCTGACCCCTTCATTAAAAACTTCAAAGTTCTGAAAAAAGCTCCAGCCTAATACTCTATCGCAGTTTTGGTCATATCCTGTTATTATTGAACATTCTGGCGGGCCGACTACTCCAAAAGCAAGTACAGGGATATTTTTGTTTATGGAGCACATTATTTTTTGCCTGAAAAGCTTTTCATCATTTTGTGCTCCTGATTTGTCTACGGTTTCATAATCATATCCCGCTGCTCTGAATGCACGATCTATTATTTGTGAAGGATCGGCGATGGACATATGGTCTACATTATCTTGGTGCCAGCTTTTTTCCATAAAAATCCAAAAGCTATTCCACTTACACCCATGAATAAAACGTAAGGATAGTTGAGCTTCCAAGTTCTGTTATGCTCCAGAACAGGTATCCATGGATAATCTTCACCAGCATAGCGTAGCACGCTTGCAAGATAGCTCGGAAAGGGAACATCTTCAGGACAGATATCCGAACCTGAATAAAAACCAACCTTCATGACATCTTTTAAAACCTTTTTATCCGGAAAGGATTTAAGAGTTTCTTCCATATTCATTTCTGACTCCGTTGAAAATTTTTTTTTAGCAAAGTTTTTTTTGATTTCTTTTCTGAATCTTCCCGGAGTGATTTCAAATTTTTTTGAAAACGCTCTTGTAAAAGACTCCTGAGATGAAAAGCGATACTTAACTGAAATATCAAGTATCTTAAGACTGGAAAAAGCCAGATCCCAACATGAATAGGCAAGCCTTTTATTCCTCAAAAAAGCGGCAGAAGTCTGACCGGTTTTTTTATAAAACATTTCATAAAAGTAGGATACACTGTAACCAACATTTTCACAAAGAACTGAAAAGTCGATATCTTCGAAAATATTTTTTCCATATAGCCTATTGCAGTGTCTACTGCTGAAAAACCGCTCAATTCTGTCTCCTTGTCCGGACACATAGATTATAAAATAAATAATTCAGGAATTTATGATTTTTTTACGGTTTTAAAAAATTTTTTTGGTGGAAACCTCTTTTTCAAGTTCTATCAGGAATTTTTTGCGCCATAGTCCGCCGCTGTAGCCTGTCAGTTTCCCGTTAGTTCCTATTACCCTGTGACACGGAACAATTATCGGTATGGGGTTTTTTCCATTTGCATTTGCAACTGCCCTTATAGCGGACAGGTTGTTTATTTTTTGTGCTTGGGTCGAATATGTTATGGTTTCGCCGTAATGTATGTCCATAAGGCTTTTCCATACTTTATTTTGAAAATCTGTTCCTTCAAGGTAAATTGGCAGATCAAATTCACGTCTTTTACCTTTGAAGTATTCATTCAGCTGCAATTCCATCTTTTCAAGCAATGGTGAGCCGGTTTTGTAAAGAATAGTTCTTTCTGTCCTGTTATGCTGTTCCGGCAGCTCATTGTGAAATTTCAGAAATACTATGGAATCTTCTGTTGCACCTAAAAAAAGCTTTCCCAACGGTGAATCTGTGTAATGAACAAAAATTGTCCTCTCCGTCTTCTGTCCTTTAAAAGCTTTCATTTCTTTCTCCCACCTTAAAAAAGTAATTGATTTTTGCTATAATATTGAAGCAAAAAATAATTTTGATATTTAATAGCATTATATCAGATTTTATCGGCATTAATTAAATTTTTGGAGGCGAGATGACAGAAAAAATCAAATTGAAAACAAAACATATTTTACGGTCTTCATTGAAAAGTCTTAAAAATAATTTTTTGGAGTACTTTATATTTGAAAGCATATATAAAACTGCACTGCATTTTCTCATAATACCGCTTATGATGTTCATTTTTACTTTTTCCGTAAAGCTTTCCAATAACGGAACTATAAAAAATACAGAGTTCTTTAAACTATTTTTTGACATCAAAGGATTTTCAGGAATTTTTATAGTTTCACTTTTTTTGTCCGTCATCTTTTTTATTGAACTTTTTGTTCTTGTTATAATTAACTATTCTGCCAGAAATAACAGTAATCCTTCGATAATCTATGCTTTTATTATTTCATTGAAAAAACTGCGACTTCTTCTTGGAAAAGGATTTTTTATAATGCTTGTCTTTGCTCTGCTTATAATTCCATTTCTTGAAACAGGTATTGAGAACGGAATTATTGCAAATATACGTATTCCTGATTTTGTGGATGAGTATATCTTCTCAACGTATAAGCTTTTAATTCCTTACATAATGCTTATGCTCATGATTGTATCCTTTTCAGTAGGACTTATCTTTATGATTAATGTTGCTGTTGAAGAAGACTGCACATTACAGCAGGCTTTCAAAAAAAGCCGGCTGCTTGCGAAAGGAAACAAGATAAAGATTATATGGATAATTTTTATCTGGAACTTAATTATCCTAGCTATTCCAGCATTTTTAATAGGTGTTCCTTTTATTCTTTTGGTTCTTTTACTTATAAAAGTTACAGGGTTTGATTACAATGAATTTATGTCGACCATTCCATACATATATGCATGGGCAGTGCAGTTGTACTATATAGTTATTTCAATGTACATGCCAGCAAACATCTGCGTGATTTCAGAGATATATCACGCTTTAGATCAGGCTCCCAAAGAGTTTAAGTTTTCTGTTCCGCAGAAAATGAGAAAGTTTCAGATGAAGGTTAAAAGAGTTTTAAGTTCTTATTCATTGGTATTTTTATCGTTAATTCTTACCTCTCTCTTTTTCTATACCATTTACTCTGCAGACAGGTTTAAAAACTCAATGTTTAACTTTACAGGAGTAGATATAATATCTCATAGGGGAGACAGCAAAAACTTTACGGAAAATACCCTTCAGGCGATAATGTCTGCGAAAGATATGGGTGCTGATATTTGTGAGATAGATGTTCAGCTTACAAAGGATTCAAGGGTTGTTGTCTTTCACGATAAAAGTCTGAAAAGACTCACCGGAATAAGTGAGTATGTTAATAATCTTGACTATTCAGAGCTTATAGCACTTGCCGGACAGTATGTAAAGATACCTCTTCTTGAAGATGTTCTTGACTATGCAAAGGATAATATCAAACTTGTAATAGAGCTCAAACCAGACAGCAGAAGAAAAGAGCTGGTTGAAAAAGTAATCGGATATGTGAAAAGCAGAAATATGATATCAAAAGTAATGATTCAAAGTCTCGATTATAAAAGTCTTGAAATGATTGAAACCATAGAACCAAGAATAATTACCGGTTTCATAGCCTATATGCTTTACGGGGACTATAAAAAACTTGTGGTAGATTTTCTGAATGTTGAGAAATCATACCTTTCAGAAAAAATGATAAAAGATATTCACAATGCAGATAAAAAAGTATGGGTATGGACAGTAAACAGCAGAGATGAGATAGAAAACTTTGTTGACATGAAAGTTGATGGTATTCTTACAGACGATATCCTGACTTTAAAGGAGTATCTTAAGGAAAAAAACGAAGAAGTTTTGAAATATGCGAATATCATAAAATAAAAAGGTTAATTGATTATTTTGTAATTAATTAACCTATGTATTTTATAGTTGTTCACAGCATTCTGTTAACAAAGATAACTTTTTGTAAAAAAACAAAAATGTAACTGTTAGTAAATAAAAAGGATAGAGTTTTGGTTGAAAAGTTAAATATTATATGATAATATGCCTCCAGCCCTGAAAAGGGTTTTTGTATTCATATAATGTTATTGTTTCATATACCTAAACTAAGGACGGTGTCTGTGTTGAAAAGAATTTTGATAACCATACTCATTGTTTTATCTGTAATGACGATTTTTGGAAATCCCAAGGATCTCATAAAAAACGCCAATTACGATAAACTCAAAACTTTGATTGACATTAGGATTGAAAAGGAAAGATACAAGGTTACGCCCATAGATAAAGAAAGACTTGAGGCTATTCTTCCGTATATTGTTTATCTCAGCAATAGTTATTCCATAGACCCAGTGATATTTATTACCATAATAGAACAAGAATCTGGATACAGATGGATAACAGGCGACAGTGGTAAGGCAGCCGGATTTGTGCAGCTTCATCTTTCCACTGCATGGTACTGTATGGACAAGTTTAAGAATGAACTCATTGATATGGGACTTACTAATACAGAAATAAAAAGCATAAAAGACCTGGAAATGTCTGTAATAAGAACGTCTGTGCTTGGTTTTTACTGGTTCATTTTAAAGCTTAAGGAAACCGGTTCTTACAGAAAGGCTATAGGACTTTACAACGGAGTCGATAATGAAAGCTATATAAACAATTTTGTTGAAAAGTATATGCAGCTGCATGAAATATACTTTAATCTTAAAGGGTATTCTGCATAAGACGTAAAAATTTTTGTTAACAGACAACTCTGCAAATAATAAGATAAAAACAAGGCGCTGAATAAAATACTTATTCAGCGTCTTGTTTATTTATCTTCCCAGAATTTTTTCTATTTCAGATTGTGATAGATACTTGGGCTGATACTTTTCGTTGTTAATGAGCAGCTGTCTGTTGAATGCCATTAGATGGTTTTCGGAACCCTGTCTAAGATTTACAAAGATCTGCTTTATATCCTCGTTGTCAGCTTTAACTATCTCACTGTTTATATCAGCTATATCCATTTCTTCAATAAGCATTCCGACTTTGAAAGCTTCGATTTGTGAAGTGCTTCCCTGTTGTACAAGCTGATTGTATAACTCCTGCACCTCCTGGCTGCTGAACTTACCTTTCTCCTGAGCCACATAATCTATTTTATATTTTTCCAGAAGAGCTTGTACCTGCTGCATATGAACCTGTTCAGCTCTTGCAATGTTTATAAACGGATTTATGTCCCATTTCTCTGCTAAAGCTATGTAAACATCTCTTGCAAGTTTTTCTTCCTCAACCATTTTTAACAAGGCAGTTTTTTCAGTTTCATCCACAGTTTGAAAAGCAAAGAGACCTACGTAATTTTTAAGTGTCTGATCCTGTATCAAATCTCTTTGAGAAGTATATCCCTTATCTGCTTGTCTTTTTACTGGTAAGTTTCCGGGATTTTTACCCATTTGTGGACCCTGAGCGAAAGAAAATATAACTGCACTTAAAACTCCTGCCATTAACAATACTTTTTTCATATATCTCCACCTCCGGTTTAGTCAATTGTGATTATATTATAGGAGGTATCTCTTAATATTGGCTTAGAGAGCTGGTTTTAGATTTAAAACAAGCTTAAAAAACTCTGGCAAAACTGTGGCAGTAAAAATTATCTGGATCTGCGGATAAAAAACTTTCTTGTTTCATCGTACCACAGAACAATGGAACTTACACCAAAGGCTATTAAAAGATCCTTAAAGGACAAGGCACAGATACCAAAAATTGATGAAAATGCCGGTATATAAACAACTATAAGCTGAAGTGCCACGGTAAGCAAAACTGCACCCAAAAGATACTTATTTGACCAAAGACCTGTTTTGAAAACCGATACGCTTGATGATCTTACCGAATAAGCATAGAACATCTGGGATATAGTAACTATCATAAATATCATGGTCTGCCATACCGGGCTGTTGTTTGAATAATATATGTGTCCGGTCACTATTGAAGCTGCACCGATTATTATTCCGACAATGATTATGTTTATAAGCAGTCCGGTCGAAATAACTCCTCCTTTATTATTTCTGGGAGGTCTCTTCATTATGTCTTTTTCTGCAGGTTCTACTCCCAATGCTAGTCCAGGCAAACCGTCTGTGACAAGGTTTATCCACAGAATCTGAAGCGGAAGCAGAGGCAGCGGCATTCCAATAAATGGAGCAGCAAGCATCAGCAGGATCTCTGCAAAGTTGCTTGAAAGTATATATTTTATAAACTTTATTATATTGTCATATATAGCTCTTCCTTCCTCAACGGATGAGACGATGGTCGAAAAGTTGTCATCAAGCAGAACCATATCAGCTGCCTGTTTTGAAACATCTGTTCCGGTTATTCCCATAGCTACGCCGATATTGGATTTTTTTAGTGCCGGTGCATCATTTACACCATCACCGGTCATGGCTGCAATATACCCTTTGTTTTGCCAAGCCTGTACGATTTTTAACTTATGTTCTGGAGAAACTCTTGCATATACACTTGTAGATTCCACTTGTTTTTCAAGCTCTTCAACAGTCATTTTTTCAAGCTCGCTTCCAGTAACAACCGTATCGTTTTGAGTTATTGAAAGTTCTTTTGCAATATATAGGGCGGTCATCGGATGGTCACCGGTTATCATTACAGGTTTAATTCCGGCTGATCTGCACTTTTCTACAGCAGCTTTTACTTCAGGTCTTGGCGGGTCAATCATTCCGAATAAACCAATGAGTATAAGGCTATCTTCATAAACTTTTTCCGAAGCTTCAGCAGGCCTGAAAGCTGCAGCCAGAACTCTCACTCCTTTACGGGCAAGAGAATCGTTGACAGCCATTAACCTATCTCTGTCGTTTTGAGTAATCGGTCTTATGAGTCTGCCGTCCAGTATACGGTCTGCAAACTTTAAAAGACTGTCAGCAGCGCCTTTGGTAAAAGAAATGTATTTAAACTCTTTCAAAATATCATAAAGATCTTCCGAGACTTCCTTTATATTTTGAACTAAATGGAGAGTAGTCATCATTTTTCTGTCAGAATCAAAAGCCAATTCATTTATCCTGGGCAATAATGATTCTATTTTCCTTTTATCGTATCCGTTTCTCTGAGCTATCTCAACCAGTGCACCCTCGGTAGGATCACCGATCATTTTTCCGTTTTCTTGTATTTCAGAGTCGTTGCATAGTAACCCGGCGGTCAAAAGCATTTTTATATCAGGGGATGAATCCTTAAGTCCGTTTATATCAGCAGCTCCCAAAGTACTTGTATAGATGGAAGTTACAGTCATCTTATTCTGTGTAAGAGTGCCGGTTTTATCTGAACAGATGACTGAAACACTTCCAAGAGTTTCAACTGCAAGCAGCTTACGTATAAGGGCATTTCTCTTAAGAAGCCTTTGAGTTCCAAGGGCTAGTGAAATTGTTACCAAGGCTGGCAATCCTTCCGGAACTGCTGCAACAGCCATGCTTATAGCGGTCATAAAAAGAACTTGGATATCTTCTCCCCTGAAAATTCCCAGCACAAAAACAATCGCAACAATAGCAAGAGCTATTACAGCGAGCAGTTTACCAAGCTGATCAAGCTTTTTTTGAAGAGGCGTGGGCTGTCTGTCAACGCTCTGCATCATTTTTGCAATATGTCCAAGCTCTGTGTTCATACCTGTCTGAGTCACTACCGCCGTTCCTCTTCCAGAAGTTGAAACAGTTCCCATGTAACCTGTATTTTTTCTGTCTCCTAGAGGGAGATTTACATCAGATATAGCATCAGACAT
The DNA here is from genome assembly GCA_937871925.1 of uncultured Petrotoga sp. Lineage (GTDB taxonomy): Bacteria > Thermotogota > Thermotogae > Petrotogales > Petrotogaceae > UBA5851. The sequence continues at coordinate 5,429 of CALMRR010000230.1, read as the reverse complement.
TTTTTCGATAGGTTCGGACTCCCCTGTAAGTGCGGACTCCTGAACTTTAAGATTTACAGACTGTATAATTCTGCAGTCGGCAGGTATTGAATTTCCTGCATCTATCTGAATAATATCCCCAGGAACAAGCTCTTTGGAAGAAATCTCTATTAATTTTCCTTCACGTTTGACCTTTACTGTTGGAAGAGACATTTTTCTGAGGGCTGCCATGGCTTTTTCAGCTTTATACTCCTGAGAAAATCCAAGCAGTATGTTTATTACCACAATCGCCAGAATTACTATGGCATCTGTTGTCTCGCCAAGGAAAAATGAGATTATGCCTGCAATGACAAGCATGATTACCATAATACCAGATGCCTGTTCCAGAATAATTTTCCAGGGTTTTTTCAAAGCGCCGTCAACGAGTTCATTTTTTCCATATCTGTTCAACCTTTCTTCGGCTTGTTTATAAGAAAGGCCGGTGGTGATATCTGTGTTCAGCTCTTTTAAAGTTTCTTCAACAGTCTTCCTGTACCAGTCTGCCATAGTAGTTTTCTCCTTTTTTATAATAAAAAAGACCTTTGTCAGGATTGTCCTGACAAAAGTCTTGCATATGATTTTTTGCGCATATTACAAAACCAGACTCTTTAAGTCGTGAATGTTGATTTTGTAATCTTCGGATACCGAAGATGCTACTCCCTTTTGTTCATATAAAATATTATATACGTAAAAAAAGTATTTGTCAAATATAAAAAGCTCCGGAGAGTTTAATCTCTCCGGACAAGCTTGGAATACCTGATCTTTTTGGGGGTATAGATCATATATTACCGCAAATTATGTTGTTTTGAATTTTCGGGTTTGTGTTTCAAGATTTTCAGAAAGAGCATTAAGTTCTTCGCTATTTGCACTTATCTGCTGTGCCCCTTCACTCTGCTGGTTGACACCTGTTACCATATTATTTATCTCTTCATTGATTTTAAGCATTATTTTGTTTGCATTCTGCATGGCGGAGGAAATTTCTTCCGAGGCAGCACTTTGTTCCTGTGCACTGGCTGAAAGATTTTCTATCATGGAGTTTATGTTTCCTACAAGAGTTTCAATCTCTTTGAAAATAATGCTTATATTCTTTCCACCCTCGCTTACATTTTCAACCTTAGATTTTGTTAGAGATGTGGCCTGATTGGCGAGCTCTGTTTTTTTACGTATATCAGTAAGAATGTCAGAAATATCCTGAGTGGCTTTTTTTGATTCCTCTGCCAGTTTTCTTATTTCATCGGCTACAACAGCAAAGCCTTTTCCTGCTTCTCCTGCTCTGGCTGCTTCAATTGCAGCATTTAGTGCAAGAAGATTGGTCTGCTCGGTTATAGAGTTTATGGACTGTAAAATAGTTTCTACGTTACGTGAAGACTCCGCAAGATCTGCTACAAGCTTTGATGTGTTTTCTGTCTGACCCACGGTTTGCTGTATGGTTGAAATAATTCCTTGTACGTTCTTCATACCGTTTGAAACACTTTTTGAAACATTTTCAGCGTTTGATGCCAGTTCAACAGCAGCCTTTGAAACGCTTTGGGCACTGGATGCAACCTCCTCTGCGGAAGCATTCAGTTCTTCTATATTGGCTGAAGCACTCTGAACGTTGTTTTTTATCACATCGGCCTGTACTGAAAGCTCTTCGCTTGTGGAGCTTGATTCTTGTGCCACAGCCGCAAGATCGGAAGAGGAAGCGTTGAGCTGTTTTGAAGCCTGAAGAATTGATTTCATGGATTCATCAAGTTCTTTTGCCATAGTATTAAGATTTTGTGCCATGACAACTATTTCAAGACTTCCGGATGGTGTAAACTTGGTTGTGAGATCACCATTTCCGAAACTTTTTATTTCGTTTAGAATCCTTTCCATCGGCCGGGAGATATTAAAGCGTATAAAAAATATGGTTATGATAAGCGCAATTGCAGTTATGGCAGCGGAAAATACAATAAGCAGTATAAGGGTTCTTTTAGCCTGTTCTAAAACCTCTGCTCTATCTATGATAGTAAAAACAGTCCATCCAAGAGAGGATATCTTGTTGTAACATATTATTTCATCCTGATCACCTATCCTTTCTCCCAGAACACCCTGGTTTTCTTTTACCTTTGAAAAATAAGATTCTTCGGATATGCTTTTTCCCATCATACCATTATCAGAGTGCAGGACTATTTTACCTGCAGCATCTGCAACAAATGAGTAAGAGCTTCTAAAACTGTTATTAGCGGATATTTCCATGAGAAGGTTATCTATAGCGATATCGGCTCCGACAACCCCTTTCAAAGCGCCTGTGTTTCCAGTAAAGGTCTTTACCAAAGAAACTATCATTTTTTTTGTGGCAACATCAACATAAGGATCTGTTGTAACCGTAGTTCCAGCATTTGCAACAGCCTGCATATACCATGAACGCTCTTTGGGATTGTAGCTGCTGCCTACTTCTATATGAGGATAAAAGAAGGCACTCTTGTCTTCATATGCTACAAAAAAAAGCTGAATTTCCGGGAAGGTGCTTTTAAGTTTTTTGAAGTCATCAAGAAAAAGTGTGGAATCATTTATGTTTTTTTCATACAGACGCAGACTGCTGTTCTGAGACATAAAATCGACAGCTTTTGAGATAGGAGCTATAGTATCTTCGATGATCCTTGCTTTTAAAAAATTTGAAACCTTAAGATAATTTTCAGCTCCTCTGTAATCGCTTTGATAAGAAGATACAGAAGTCACAACGGTGAGAATGACTAAGGGAAGAACTGAAACGCATAAGATAAGAAAAATCATAAGCGTTTTTAGACTCTTTTTCATCTTGGTATCCTCCGTAATAATATTTTCCCCCAATTAAAGTTAATATAAAGTAAAATATAACAAGAATTTATTATTTTATATATTATACACAATATTTTTGACCATAAAGTAATAAATATAAATATTAATATACTAAAGATTATACATTATTTTATACAAAAATACCATTGCATACTCTATATAAAAAACACTCCAAACATTTATGTTTGGAGTGTTTTTGAATATTTACATCAATTGATTCAGAGTATTTTCAAGTTCTTTAGTCATCTTCAGTATGCTTTCTTCGTTAATTATTAAGCAGGGATCAAACCGTAAAACATTGTATAACCCATTAGCGCCAATAAGAAATCCTTTTTCAAACATCATGGCAGAAATATCTGCCACAAGAATTTTTTGATCAAACTCAACAGCATGCATCATTCCTCTGCCTCGGACATCTTTTATGCACTGAAACTTTTCTTTGAGAGTCATAAGCTCTTTAGACAGAAGCTTTCCTTTGTTAGCGGATGCCCTGATAAGATCTCTTTCTTCAAACTCTTTTATTACAGCCGATACAACTGCTCCTCCCAAAGGATCGTTCTGGTGGGACTGTACATGGCCTATGCTCTTTCCGGTCATGGCAGAAGCTACATGATCTGTCATGACTACGGCGCTTACCGGATAACCGTTTCCAATACCTTTTCCCATGCAGACTATGTCCGGCATTATATCGTAATGCTGAAATCCGAAGTATTTTCCTGTACGTCCGTAACCGGTTGTTACCTCGTTGCTTATGACATATCCCCCTGAGCTTTTTACCCTTTGGCTGAGTTCCCTTACGAGTTTCTCGTGAGGAAAGAGTACTCTTCCGCTTGCCGAGCCTAATTCAAATATACAACATGCAACTTGCGAAAAATCAATTTCTGAAAAAAAACTTTCAGGCTCATTTTCATCGTAAGCGGTAAAGTCTTTTTTTATTATGCACTCTTCGTTTTTATAGTTGCCGGTTGTTCCCAGAGCCGAATAATAAGAGTTGCTAAACATAATCGCCTTTTTCCTGTCTGTTGCTGCAAATGAGAGTTTAAGACCCATTTCTACAGCCTCGCTGCCAGAAGTAAGGAAGACTGCTTTTCCTTTTTTTATGCCCGTTATTATTAAAAGATCGTCAGCAGCTTTTTTACTTACAGAGTTTACCAATTTGGTATGCAGGTGAGTTACTTTATCCAGCTGATCTTTTATTGCCTGGTTTACTCTATCGTTGGAATGTCCAAGCGCACAGCACCATATGCCTGATTCAAAGTCAATGTACTCTTTTCCTGATGAGTCATACATATACTCATCCTTTGCTTTTACTATATCCTGTTCAAAATGAGGAGCAGTGTAAAAAATATTATCAGTCATACTTTTCTCCTTTTCAATGTCGTGAGTATACGTCATGGATTACTTTACTCAATGAATCCACAGCTTTTTCGATCTCTTCCTCATTCAGCTTTGCTATTGAGAGTCTGAAATGAATTTTTTCCTGTGGTTTGAAAAAGAAATCATTTCCGTTGTAAGGACTTATGCCGTGGTCAAGAAATATTTGGTGAACCTGTTGGATATTTGAGTTTACGTTATTAAAAGTTATCATCGATGTATAACCGCCTAAAGGCTTGGTCCATGAAACATCCGGATTTTGAATTACTTTGTCCATCTGTGAAAGAAAAACAGACATTCTTTTTTTGTAGACTCTTTTGAGTTTTCTTATATGTTCATCAAAGTATCCTCTTTGGCAAAACTCAAAGGCGGCCGCCTGCATTATCTGTCCGGAGGAGATATCTGAGCAGTTTTTAAGAAACGTTATCCTGTCGATAAGTGGTTTATCCGCAACAATCCAGCCTATCCTCATACCTGGGAAAAGAACTTTTGAGAAGCTTCCGGTATAGATGACTATTTTAGAGGTATCCATGGCTTTTATCGAAAGAGGTGATTTTCCAAAGTACTTCATCTCTTCCTCAAAGCCGTCTTCTATTATAGGTACTCTGAGTTCCTGGCATTTTTTAAGGAGATTTTCCCTGTCCTGCTGGCTCATGGTGTAACCTGTTGGGTTTTGGAAGTTAGGAGTTGTGTAGAAAAAAGCCGGTTTTTCACATTTTTCAAGGAATGAAAAATCGTATCCTCCTGTTTCATTAAGTGACAACTCCTGCACATTGCATCGGCGCATACGCAAAAAATTGTAAAGGCTGGCATAAGTTGGAGATTCTGCGGCAACGGTGCTCCCATCCGAAAGCAGCAACCTGGTTATAAGATCCAGTGAGTTCTGTGAGCCGTTGGTAATTATTATTTCATTTATATCAGCCTGTATACCGTGTTTTTTAAGGTGTGCAGATAAAAAGGTCCTTAGTGGCAGGTATCCTTTTATATCCGAATAGGAAAACATTTTGGACATATTTTCTTTTACCGCAGCATTGAAAGCTACTTTAAAAGTCTTGACAGGATAAAGTCTTTCATCAGGCGATATAGATTTCATATCAAGATACTCTCTTGGAAATTTAAGAGTTTTTTCATAGCTGTTTGCATCTCTGGTATAAAGTTCATCAATCCTCTTATCAATACAGGCGCTCCAGTCTATTGCAGTTTTTATTGAGGTTTCATCTTTAAATGGATATGTT
>CALMRR010000229.1 GCA_937871925.1 uncultured Petrotoga sp. | reverse complement strand
AATATTTTACTTCAAAAAACTTTCTTTTAAAAACTTTTTCAATTATTGCTATACTGGTTTTCCTTTTTGCTATGTTTAGCATGCCGACCTTTTTTAACAAAGAAGGAGAGATAATACCTTCGAACAGGTTCAATGCTGCTTCAACCGTTTCTTCCTGGGACGAAAGAAGCCTTTCATGGCTTGCCTCCGTAGAACAGTTCCTTGACAGGGACAATCCACAGAACCTTTTTATCGGAGGAGGCATAGGTACATATCAGATATATGCAGTAAAGTATATGAGTATAGTACAGAATAAAAATCCCGAAAGATTCCTCTACGCATGGAATAACTTCAAAAGAACCCACAACGACTATCTTCAGGTGTTGGGTGAAACCGGTCTTTTCGGATTTATAAGCATTATTGGATTACTAATATCCTTATTGTTAATGTATTTCAGATCACTCACAAAACTTAGAGATACAAACAAGCTTCTTCTTATGTGTATGTTCGGATGGACGGCAGTTATAATAGCCCTTCATTCCTTTACCGAATTCCCGCTTCATCTGCAGCCTAATCTGGCTCTTTCATTGTTCATACTTTCGGCTGCAGTTTCACCGCAGTTTATGAGTTTAAAGGAGTATAAAATCAAGAAAATCAATGTTCTGATATCAATTGTTATATTTTTTGGTATAGTTTCTGTTGTCTTAAAAATAAATTCGAACCTCTCCGAGATTCTTTTTAAATACGGAAATACCGAGTATGCTAAGCTCGATTATTACTACGATGCAGCTCAAAACAAAATTCCTCAGGCTATTGAAGAGGTTAATGCTAATATTTCGCAATTAAAAAAGAAGCTGCAGAGTTCAGTGCCTGGCTCTTCAGATTTCATAAAAATTTCAAATGACCTTAAAGCAGCTCAGGGGCAGATAGAAAAGCTTGAAGCCATGAAGTCTGAGTATCTTAAAAACTCATATACTGCTTACAGCTCTGCTATAGATTATTTTAATAAGTCGCTGGATTTTAATCCTAATTTTGGAAAATCTGCCTTCTATTTGGCTCAGATGCTCACAAAATCTCCTTTCAGATACCAGGATCTTACCTATGATACGCTCAATACTGCTTTTGAACTTTCAACACGAGAGTATAAACATCTGGTTCCTTATTTTAAAGGAAATGTATCGCTTATGCCATTTTCGACTTCAAACATCAGAAGCACGGTAAAGGATCTTTACGGAAAATCAGAGTCAGAAGAGTTCAAGGTAATTCTTGTATCCATACAGAGCATCTATGATGAGATTGATATGCTTAAAACAGCTTTTATATCTTTCAACGAAAAAAATTCATACAAGCTTATACCTAAGCTTTATTTTGAAGTAATTCGTCGTTATGAGCTACTCATTGAAGTAATTCGTCGTTATGAGCTACTCAAGGGCTACTGTGACCAGGCTACTACAGAAATAATTGAGAAAATGGAAAAATCGGATTTAAGCGAGTTTATGCATTGGTACGATAAAGCAATAGAAATTCTTCCCGGCGGATGGAACAGATTCCCAGAATGGGAGCAGACTTATAGCGAGTATCTTTATTTTCTTACACGTATGACTGGCATATTTCCAGAGGAAGTTATTATGCCTAAAATTCTTGAGGTCATTGAAAAAGATGGAAAAGCCAACTACTACATGGCAAAAAAGACAAGAGGCATTCCAGACAGCTCTCTGACAGTACTTGAAGAATTTTTAACTTCAATTCAGAATTCAGAGAATAAAAGTTCATTTATAAATGGTATAATATCTAATTATAGCCAAGTATACGATTTCTATAAACAAGCAATGGATAATGGTGAGTCCAAGTATCTCTCGTATAAAGACAGAGTTGATTCATTTTTATCAACTTATGAATTTTTTCTCAGGAGAAAATAAAAATTTATAAAGTTCTTTCGTTCTTGCTTGTGGTTTCTTTGGGACTTTTTATTATAACTTCCTACGTATATTATAAAATCACCTCTTTTGAAACAGGGGAAAACGATTCTTTGCTTGAGTTTTATACTTACCAGAACAATATAGCCGATGTTTCAAAGTATCTTAAAGCAGGAGTTCTTGAGCAGATTATAATAAATGATCTGATAATTAAACTTGAAAACGGGAGTATTATTATTCAAAGGAGGTAAGAGATGAAGAGGACGGCTATTATTGTCGACAGCGGATGTGACCCGAGTCCGGTTTTTATTGAAAAGTACAAATTGAATTTTATGGGAATGAAAATAGTCATTGATGAGAAAGAGTATACAGATGGTGAAGATATAAAAAAAGATGACTTCTATAAAATAATAACCAAAGCCAAAGAATTTCATACAGCACATCCTTCGGTCGGTTACGTTGCAAAGAAATATGAAGATATTGTTGCCGATAAGTATGATGAAATAATCGATATACACTTTTCTTCAAAAATGTCTGGTCTCATAAATACATGCCTACTGGCAAAAAATATGGTTCCTTCAGCAAAAATTAAAATTATCGATACAGAGTCCGTTTCTATTGAGTCGTATTTAATTGCTGAAAAGGTTGTAGAGCTCATAAGGGAAAAAGGCTGGACTTATGAACAGGTCATGGAGGTTCTGCCCGACATAAAAGCTTCGGCTTTTATGCAGTTCAATGTGACAACACTGAATTATCTTGTAAAAAACGGTCGCATAGGAAAGGCTGCCGGGCTTGCTGGGACTTTACTCAATATCAAGCCTATTCTTGGAGTAAATGACGGCTACATAGCTCCTATAGACAAAGTAAGAGGTATGTCAAAAGTTTATTCGGTCATAGTAGATAATGCCATAAACTTTCTTAAAGACAGACCATATAATAGTAAAGTACTTATTACTTACGGTGGAGAAAACAATATAGAACACATGAAAGAAACGTATAACCTCTTTCTTGAAAAACAGAAAGAGATTAATCTTCCTTCCCACAGACTTATTGAAAGCAGAATATCTCCTACAGTAATATGTCACAGCGGACCAGAAGTATTTGGTTTTGCGGTATATGGCGAAAAGGAGCCTATAGGGTTATAAGCATGAACGAAGAAACATTACTGAATTCATTTGAAGAAGTGCTGATCTTAAAAGAAAAGAATCTGAAAAAGTGGGAAGATATATTTCCCACTTTTTATTCATTGGTCAGAGCAGGAGTTCCTCAACTATCTTTAAATATAGATTTCATGAAGGATATAAAAACAGTACTAGAGTATGCTAAGCCATTGGCTGACCTTCCTCAGGAAAGAAGAGAGAAAAGGTTTTCTTCATTAAAGGAAGTTGTTTCGGAGATGAAAGAAAAGTATCTTATCGACAATACTATACAGCCTCCTGAGAAAAGCCTTTCCCTATATACTGACGTTAAATTTCTAAAAGGGGTAGGTGAGAAACGTGCAGGTTTGCTGAATAGTCTGGAAATAAGAAATATATATGATCTTTTTTACTTTGTTCCTAGAGAGTACGAAGACAGGCGCAATGTAAAAACAATCTTCAGTTGTGCAAATAATGAATCATGTGTTATAGTAGCAAAAGTACTGCAGCTAGAAGAATCTAGGATAAATAACAGTCTTAAAATACTTAACGTTGTCGTTTCCGACGATACCGGCATTCTTACCGTTTCTTTTTTCAATCAGGAGTATCTTAAGGCCATGATGACCAAAGATTCTTGGGTTGCATTTTTTGGTAAGACAGAGGAGTACTATGGCCGTAAAATAATGAAATCTCCTGACTTTTATATTCTTACTGATAAGAACTCTTATAAAAAAATGATTCATCCGGTATACCCATTAACCAAGGGACTTTCACAACAGATAGCCAAGAATATTCTTATGGAGGCTTTAAAGTACCTTTCATTATGTGAAGAGTTCATTCCGGAAAGTATAATCAAAAAATACAATGTTTTATCTATTACTTCCAGAATAAAGGGTATTCACTTTCCAAAAACTTTTTATCATAGAGACAGAGCGCTTTTCTCTATGAAAGTTCAGGAGGCTGTAACTTTTGAAACAGCAGTACTTTTATCCAAAAACAACGCTAAAACAGGTTTTATCGGAACTGCAAAAGTTTTTTCTGGTGAACTCAGTGAAAGATTTGTAAAATCACTTCCATTTTCTCTTACATCAGCTCAAAAAAAAGCCTACTCAGATATACAGAATGATCTCAGAGATAAGCTTCCAATGAACCGACTCCTTCAGGGAGATGTTGGATCAGGAAAAACTGTTGTAGCTCAAATGGCAATGCTTGATACAGTACAAGCAGGTTTCCAAGTAGCAATGATGGTTCCAACATCAGTTCTGGCACGTCAGCACTATACAAAGCTTACAGAAGAGTTTAGAGGACTTGATATAAACGTTTCACTTTTGCTTGGAGATACAAAAGACAGTGAAAAAAATGAAATAAAGAAGAAAATAGAAACGGGGCAAGTTGATATACTTATCGGAACACATGCTCTTATTCAGGAAAATGTATCTTTTAAGAATCTTGGACTAGCTGTAATTGATGAGCAACACCGTTTTGGTGTAAATCAACGTTTATCCCTTATAAATAAAGGTATATCACCGGATTTTCTGGTTATGACAGCAACGCCGATTCCAAGGACTCTTGCACTTACTGTTTATGGCGAACTTGACATAAGCACGATAGATCAAATGCCAAAGGGCCGTAAAAGTGTAATTACAAGAACTCTTGATGATTCAAAACGTAAAGAGATGTACTCTTTTGTAAGGGAAGAACTCAGCAATAATAATAAAGTTTTTTTTGTCTATCCTTTGATTGAAGAGTCAGAAAAGATTGATCTTAAATCTGCACAGGAGATGTATTCATCGGAATTAAAAAATGAATTTTATGATTTCGGAGTAGGAATAATTCACGGAAAAATGTCGTCTTTTGAGAAAAATGAGATCATGGAAAAGTTTTCCAAAGGAAGTATAAACGTACTGGTAAGCACCACAGTAATTGAAGTTGGAATAGATATTCCACAAGCAACCGTTATGGTTATTGAACACGCAGAGAGATTCGGTTTATCACAGCTTCATCAGCTGCGCGGAAGAGTTGGCAGAGGTAATCGTCAATCCTATTGCTTTTTAATCATATCAGACAACACCGGGGATGAAACCAAACAAAAAATAATTGAGTTTGCTTCTACTACCGATGGTTTCAAAGTGGCAGATATGGATCTGGCATGGAGAGGCCCGGGAAAGTTCTTTGATATTCAGCAGCATGGAATAGATGAATTTAAGTTTATTGATCTTTCACAGGATATCTTACTTATATCTTCCATCAGAAACGATATATCTAATTTATTATCCGATGATCCGAATCTGCAGAAGTATCCGAACTTGAAAAAAGAGGTTTATGCAAAGTACGGAAAAAAGTTAAAACTAATAAAAGCTATATGAGGTGAATATTTTGGCTCTTAAAATAGAAACAGGATCTCTTAGAGGTAAAATTTTTTCCCCCGTGGATGATAAACGTACTCGATATACTACAGGACAGCTTAGAATGTCTGTTATGAATATGTTCGATTTCAATGGAGCAATTATTTTTGATTTCTTTGGAGGTTCTGGCTCTTTTTCTTTTGAAGCTATCAGCAATGGAGCAGAGAGTGCTTATATTATAGATATTTCTAAAAAGGCTGTTTCAACTATAATAAGAAACGCTAAAACCATAGGGATAGATAGTAAAGTAAAAGTTTTGAACATTGATTATTCCAAAGCTATAGAAAAATTTCTTTCTGAAAATACAACGGCTGACGTTATTTTTGCTGATCCTCCTTTTAACCTCGGATTTTGCAGTGAACTTTTACAACATATAGACTCTAATCCTGATATACTTAACGACAACGGATTTATTCTACTTGAAAAATCAGACAAGGAAGAGATTAACTATTCCTGCAACTGCTTTATCCTTGAGCAAAAAAGAAACTATGGCGATATAGAACTTCTCATATACACCAAAAAAAACAGGCATGAATGAAGTGAACCCCTTTAGTTAGGCTCTGTCTAACTAAAGGGGTTCACTTCAATTTTTATTATTTTACTTTTTTAGATCTAAATACTTTATAACCGAATCCGCTATTATTTCGGCAAAAAGCTTTGTGTACTTTGAGTTCTTAAAATTTTCTTCAACTACACTGTTACTTAAAAATTCCAGTTCAAAAAGCACCGCAGGACTTCTGGTATATGCTAGAACTGCAAACTCGGCCGGTGAGACTCCCCTTGACTTTATACCCTTAAGCTTTAGAGTGCTTTCCAAAACCTCTCCAAACTTCTTACTGGCACTTATAGAATTTTCTTTATCGTGAACCCACGTTTCTATAAGTTGTTTATCTTTCTTCTGATCAAGATTTTCTCTCCAAGCTATCTTTCTTGCGTAATCGGTTTTGGAAAAATCAAAGTAGTATACCTCACTTCCCCTAACACTTCTGTCATCTGGAAAAGAGTTAAGATGAACGCTTATAAAAAGATCAGCTTCAAAGTCATTGGACATAACGGCTCTCTTATGAAGATCAATATACGTATCGTCTTCTCTTATAAGTTTTACATCAACACTGTACTCCTTCAAAAGTTCTCTCGTCTTTTTAGCAACAGCCAGTGCCACATCTTTTTCATACAGCTTCGAAAATCCAACAGTTCCCGGATCGTATCCACCATGTCCGGCATCGATTACTACTACCGGCCTATCAACCTCTTCAAAAGCAAAATCAAGAACTATTCTTTTGTCTTCAATAATTTTATTCACTTGGGCTTTACAATTAAGAACTATCTTAACCCATACCTCTGTTTCTGAATAATGGTAAGCCTTTATGTACTTTATTTTATCGTTAAACTCTTCATAATAAACTGTTTCCGGTACCTCTGCACCAAAAATCTTTATAAGGTAACCATGAGTACTTATCAGAGGAGAAATATCCGATTCAGCATCTTCAGAAAGCTCTATAATCGTTCTTACAAGGGATTTCTGTATTATAGTCTTAATCGACTGGACTTTGGATAAGGATCTGTTAAAATAGATACCCTTTGAACTTACTATAAGTTCAACATCAAGTATTCTGGCGAGAAGCTGTGGAGAAAGAAAGACAGAACCATCATAGAACCTTGCGTCAGTTTCCTGAATGCTAAAAGATTCAAGATTATTTATTACACACATTCCACTCTTTGGAAAAAGAAAGACTTTCCACTTATCATGTTTTATAATTACAAGAGCTTCGTTTTCTACATCAATTACTTTTCCAAATTTTCCGGCTACTTCTTTCAACTGTATATAAGTCATATCATTTTCAACCCTAACATTCTTCGGATCAATTTCTCTCCATTGGACATATACCGGAAGGGCACTTAATGATACAGTCGAAAAAAGAGTCAAAATCAAAAAAATAAATACTGCCTTCAGATTCGGCCATATGACTTTACTTTTCTCATACACCACATTCACCTTCTAATTATTTACCACCCATATAGGTTTTGAACTCTTCGGGTATGTAATCAAGATTATACGCATACTTTATATTGTCAAGATAAACTCCCGGATCATATGTTTTACCTTTAAGATCTTCAACCTGAAAGTGAAGATGAGGCCCGGTGGATATCCCTGTACTGCCTACTCTTCCTATAATCTCACCTTGTTTAACAGCATATCCCTTTATAACGTTCATGGAGTTCAAATGTGCATACATATAGACTCTGGCTCCTGAAGATACTTTTACAAATTTGCCGTATCCCTCATCATATCCAACATCAATAACCGTACCGCTTGAAGCTGATAAAACAGGAGTTCCGGAGGGAGCCGCAATATCAATACCTGAATGGAACTTGGTTATACCGTCTATAGGATGTTTCCTGTAGCCATATTCGGAGGTTATATAACCTACAAGAGGCCATACAACGCTTGAAGCTTTATTAATACATGCTCCTACAAATTTGTACGGAATCTTTAATTCCTGTCCAGATCTTATTATCTGAGAGTTTTTTATGTTATTATACGTTGCCAGAAGGTCTGGATGCGTAAAGTACTTCTGGGCAATCGTAGACAGAGTATCACCGGCAACTACCCTATAAGAAAATGAATTTTCACTAGGTATAAAAAGCTTCTTCCCGACAATAAGATAATTGCTTTCTGAAAGCGACTGATTGTAGTCCATCAGTACACCAAGCGATATTCCTGTGTTTTTAATAATGGAATAAACAGTATCTCCACTCTTGATCTCGTATGTGTATCCTGCAGCAGAAAAAGAAAGTATACAGACACATACGATTATACTTAACAGAACTTTCCTAATCATCATCCACGCCCCTCTAGAATATCTGTAATTTTCTCAGAGATCTTATAGTTGGGAAGTATGTAGTCTGCGTAGCCTTCTTCCACCACAGCCTTTGGCATCCCATAAACTACACATGTCTCCTGAGATTCAGCAATTACCTTTCCGCCATAATGCTTTATTTTAAAAGCTCCTTTTGCTCCATCTCTTCCCATTCCAGTCAAAACCACACCGATTATATTATTTTTATATATTTCTGCAGCTAAATCAAATGTAAAATCAGCGGCGGGTCTTACATTATTAATCTTTTCAGAATCATCAAGAAAAAGCTTTACTCTAGATCCATCTTTTTTAAGACCCAAATGATGATTTCCAGGAGCTATATATACTGTATTTTTTTCAAGAAGATCACCTTCTTGTGCTTCTTTTACAGATACTTCTGAAATCTTGTCCAGCCTATCGGCAAGTGATTTTGTAAACCCAGCAGGCATGTGCTGAACAACAATTACCGGAAGATTTATATTGGAAGGAAGATGAGGAATAACGGTATCCAATGATCTTGGCCCGCCGGTAGAAGAAGCGATGAGAAGAATTTTATCTCCAACAGCGCTTATAAAAGGTCTTAAAGGTTTTTTTACGGGTATTTGTTTTATCTCAAGACTGTTTAAACCTATCTTCATCACATTCCGTATTTTTTCAACAAGCTCGGATTCAACCTGTCTGAATGTCCAAGAAGTGCTGCCTGCGGGTTTCTGTATAAAATCTAGAGCACCGTTTTCAAGACATTCGATAGTTATTTCAGCGTCTTTGGATGTCAAAGAGCTTACCATGATGACCCTGGAAGGAGTCTTTTTCATTATTACCTTAAGCGCTTCCAGTCCATTCAAACGGGGCATTTCAACATCAAGCGTTATCACATCAGGTTTAATCTGACCTATTTTTTCGACAGCTTCCATACCGTCTCTGGCCATTCCAACGACCTTCATATCTGGCTGCTTGTCAATTATATCTTTAATAACCATTCTCATAAACGCTGAATCGTCTACAATAAGCACATTAGTCTGCGGCAATTTTTATTCTCCTCCTTTTGGAGATAACACTTTTATTAACAAAATAAAAACAACCGCTACAATTATACCATACTTTGGATTAAATTTGAATAGTACTTTCCCAAAAATTGTTATTCCTGCAACAATAGAAAAAACTGCAGCTATAAGTACAACTGCAGCCGATATGTCTTTAATTTTTCCTACAAGAGCATTATATTCCGGATAAAGTAGATCTAGCATCTTTTCAACCACTGTGTTAAGACCTTCCGTCAAAAGCACCAGCATAACTGAAAATGATAGCCATAAAACCTCGTATTCGTTGATATCCATAAATAAAGTTATAGCCAGAACTATAAGCCCTATAAAAGTCTGTATCCTGAAATTTCTTTCCGACTTATGCAAAGTGGAAAGACCTTTGAAAGCAAACTTCAAACTTTGATTAAACCTTCTCAAATCATTCAAAACCCCTTACAAGTTTGGTTATCTTATCATCAAGCTTAAGAGCATAAACCTTTTCTACAGAGTCATAACCGAGCTGGATTGCTTTGGTATCCAACTCATAAAAGGATGGCTTGACATTTTCTTTCATTGTCTCTATTAAAGTTTCAAAACTTATGATATTGGTGGTTTTAACCATCGCTCCAAGAGCAACCATATTTGAAACACTGGTGTTGTTGATCTTTTCGTAGGCTATTTTTGTGGCCTGCACCTCAACAATCTTCTTGGTGATTCTTCCAACAGCATCTTTTTTGAGATTAACATACTCAGAATCGTAAAATAAGATTCCATTGTTTTTCAGAAGTTTGGTGTGTGAAGCAGCTACATCATGCATCAAATATATAATGTTAAAAGTTTCGGCAACCGGAAAGTCTATAGGTTCTTTATCAAAAAGCACATCACAGAAAGAGAGTCCTCCTCTTACCTGGGCGCCGTAGTGCTGTGTCTGTACAACCCAGTAACCTTCCTTTACAAGTGCTTCCGCAAGAATTATTCCCATGAGAATGTTCCCCTGACCGCCCTGACCCGAAATTCTTATAGAAACAGGTATTGAAAGATTCATTGCTCTCCTCCTCTGCATTCTCTGTCTACCTCAAATGTACCCTGAAGATTCTGGTAGCTCTCAAGATATCCTGGTTTTTCTTCATTGACAAACTCTCCGACCACTATTTTACCGATCAACTCTTCCTTTGACATTTCCTTAGCTTTTGCAAGCTGAACAGAGTTAGTTTTGAAGAACTCCTGCATATCAGATGGTTTAGACATTTTATTGTACCTTCCGAAGTATGTATGACAGTTTGAAATTATTTCTACAACAGACATTCCTTTGTGTGAAAGAGCAGTCTGTATATACTTTACTGTCTGCAGGAAGTGATAAACTGTTGATCTTGCAACATACGTCGCACCTGCGGTAGTCGCAAGCTGAACAGGATCAAACTGGTACTCCATATTTCCGTATGGTGCTGTTGAAGCTATACTTTTGTTAGGGGTTGTAGGCGAATACTGTCCGCCAGTCATACCATATATTGAATTATTAAAAAGTATGATAGTAATATCCATGTTTCTTCTGCAGGCATGTATAAAATGATTTCCGCCAATGGCAAGCATATCACCATCGCCACCCATTGCAACAACCTTCAAGTCTGGTCTTGCAAGCTTAACACCTGTTGCAAAAGCAACCGCTCTTCCATGCAGAGTATGCATTGTGTTAAAATCAAGATAACCGGTTACCCTTGAAGAACATCCTATTCCTGAAACCACAGCTACCTTGTTCTTATCAAGCCCAAGATTTCCGGCTGCTTCCAAAAAAGCTTTTGTTATTATTCCATTTCCACAACCCGGACACCATACTGTGGGAAGTGTGTTCTTTCTCAGATAATTAAAGTACTTGGTAGAAGACATCGACTTACACCTCCAGATTTATTATGCTTCTTCATTATTAACCAAGCAGATAGTTTCTACTCCTGTTTTGTTAAAAAAGAATTTGGTAAGCTCATCAGGATAAGGATTCTTAAAAATAACCTTCCTGATTCCTGAATTAATT
>CALMRR010000228.1 GCA_937871925.1 uncultured Petrotoga sp. | reverse complement strand
CCATACTTTATACCGAAACTTTTTTCTATCACCTTTATAGTCGGTTGGAAAAGATCACTGTCAAAGTTGTTGTATACTCCCTGCATAGCTGCTGAAATTCTTTCAAGCCCCGCACCGGTATCTATATTTTTTCTTGCCAGAGGCTCGAGTTTTCCGTTTTCATCCTGGTAATACTCAGTAAAAACTATATTCCATATTTCAACAAACCTTCCGCACTCGCAAGCCGGACTGCAATTCTGAGGATCCTCACATTTTGATTTATTGCCTGTATCAATATAAATTTCAGAACAGGGACCGCATGGACCGGTTGGACCGACAGGTCCCCACCAATTTTCTTTTTTATCAAACCTCATTATTTTTGATTCTTTTACTCCTATCTTATCTCTCCATATTTTATATGCTTCGTCATCTTCAATATATACTGACGGCCAAAGTCTGTCAGGATCTATCTTCAGTTCTTTAGTCAGAAACTCCCATGCCCATTCTATAGACTCGTTTTTAAAGTAATCTCCAAAAGAAAAATTACCGAGCATCTCAAAGAAAGTATGATGTCTCGGAGTCCTTCCAACATTTTCTATATCGTTTGTTCTTATACATTTCTGGCATGTGGTAACCCTTTTATACGTAGGCTCGACCTTTCCCCAAAAGATAGGTTTAAAGGGAACCATCCCCGCAACGGTAAAAAGAAGCTGCGGATCATTAGGAACCAAAGGAGAACTTGCAAGTCTTTTATGTCCTTTGGATTCAAAAAAAGCTAAGAATCTTTCGCGTATTTCGTCAGCACTCATCCAGTTCATACCTATAACCTCCAAGACAGTTTAAAAATCGTTCCTTTCTTTTCCAGCAATTATATCATAAGAAAGGTATGCCAGGCATACCTTTCTTGTGATAGTAGAAGCTAATTTTTCATTATTCTAAGCATAGGCTTTTCATCAGAGTCTTTTTCTATGTTGGGATCAACTTTAATAAACTTATCGTACTTAGGATCGGTTTTTGTATAAACAATATGTATTTCAGAATCGCTTAAAGCAGAACTTACCGATATATCCGATGGCTTACTGCCAATAAAACCGCCATCATAGAGTTTATCAAGGCTTATATCCGAAGTATCGCTGTTGTAAATAAGATACTGCACCACAGCTGTTTGAACTGTCCGCATATCGTTTATCGCCTTTGTAACTTTAGCCTGAGAAACCATATTGCTGAACCCGGGAATAGCCGCTGCTGTTATTATTGCAATAATAACAAGAACAACAACAACTTCAAGCACGGTAAAACCTTCACGAAATTTTGTGAACTTCTTCATCCTACCCCCCGTTTTTCAGATGCCAAGGATCCTCAAAAGCAGATACCACATAGGTGTCACTACCAGAAGACCGTCTATTCTGTCCAACATCCCTCCGTGTCCAGGAAGGACCTCGCCTGAATCCTTAACACCATAAAATCTTTTAAATATTGATTCTGTAAGATCACCAACTGTATCAAAACAGGCAACCATAAATGCAAATATCAAGGCGTAGAATATATCAAGCTTGGCAAAACCGTAAAGTTCCCTGAAAAACTCATAGATAATGATATAAACAAAAGTTCCGAGCACCCCGCCGAAAAAACCTTCCCAAGTTTTTTTGGGGGAAAATTTAGGAGACAGTTTGTGTTTTCCGAAATTGAGCCCGAAAAAGTAAGCACAAGCATCATAGGCCCATACGGAGGTTAAAGCTAAAATTCCCATAGTTCCGCCATAACCTATATGTATGTTATAGAAAATGGAAAGAAAAAAAGAGATATACATTATCGCAAACACAGACGAGGTTATAAGATTTTTGGCCTCATTCTGATCCTTTGCCG
>CALMRR010000227.1 GCA_937871925.1 uncultured Petrotoga sp. | reverse complement strand
CGTCCCCTTACGGACGAAATACCAAAACCACTGCTCCCGATAGGTGATAAACCCATTCTGGAAAGAATAATAGAAAATATGACAGCTCAAGGGATAGAAAATATCTTTATTTCTGTCAATTATAAAAAAGACATGATAAAAAACTACTTTAAAGACGGAAGAATGATGAAAACTAAAATAAAGTACATTGAAGAAGAAAGATCAACCGGAACCGCCGGATGCCTTACCCTCTTACCAGAGAACTTTTGCGATGATATTATAGTATCAAACGGAGATCTTCTGTCTGATGTTGACTATAACGGGATAGATAAGCTCCTGCATGTTGACGGAGCAGATTTTGTGCTTACCACAATAGAGAAAAGCTATAAAATTGATTTTGGAGTTATAAACTCTGATGAATCCACGAAAAAACTTATAGACTGGGTTGAAAAACCGACTTACACATATAATGTAAATGCTGGAATATATGGAGTATCCGCAAAAGTTATCAAGTTTATAAAAAACAATTTCAAACAGAATACACGAATTGATATGCCTGAACTATGGAAAATACTCACTGAAAATAATTTTACACTTCTTATATATAAACATCCCGGTGATTGGTACGACATAGGGAGAATAGACGATTATGTAAACATAAACAGCACCTTTTCCAACAACAACTAACGGGAGGTATTTATGAAAGTACTTGTTACAGGAGCAGGGGGATTCATAGGTTCTCATCTTACCGAAATGCTTGTTCAGAAAGGCTTTACAGTAAAGGCCTTTGTAAGATATAACTCCAAAAATAACTGGGGCTGGCTTGAAAGCTCAGAATACAAAAAAGAAATTGAAGTATATACTGGCGATATAAGAGATTTTGATTCTGTAAATGATGCAGTAAAGGGCACAGATGCAGTATTTCACCTTGCTGCCCTTATAGGAATTCCATATTCGTATGTATCGCCTCTGGCATATATAAAAACCAATACAGAAGGAACGTACAATGTTCTTCAAGCTGCAAGAAATAACAATGTTTCACGCATAGTCCATACATCCACAAGCGAAATATACGGAACCGCACAGTATGTTCCCATAGATGAAAAACACCCTTACAATCCACAGTCTCCATATGCTGCAAGTAAAACAGGAGCAGACCATATGGCGCTTTCATATTACAGATCCTTTGGAACACCTGTTACCGTAATACGACCTTTTAATACATACGGTCCCAGACAGTCGGCACGGGCAGTTATTCCTACTATAATAAGCCAGATAATGGCTGGTAAAAAAGAAATAAAACTTGGAAATCTTCTTCCCACAAGAGATCTTAATTATGTAAAAGATACAGCCGCCGGTTTTATTCACGTAGGTCTTAATGAACATACCATAGGCGATGTGTACAATCTCGGAACAGGAAAGGAAATAAGCATAGGTGATCTTGCACAAAAAATAATAGAACTTATAGGAACACAAGTAAGTATTAAAACAGATAATCAAAGACTCAGGCCTGAAAAATCAGAGGTTGAGAGATTGCTCAGCGACCCTTCAAAAACTTTTAGAGTGACAGGCTGGAAGAGTGCTTATACTCTTGAAGAAGGGCTTAGAGAAACAATTTCTTGGATAGAAAAAAACATAGATGTTTTTAAAACCGATCTGTACAATGTATGAGGAGATGACAAGAATGCAGGAAATACTTTTGGATGCTCCCAATCTGGGAAATGTCGAGAGAGAGTACCTTCTTAAATGCCTTGACAGTACGTTTGTCTCAACAGCGGGGCCTTTTGTTCCTGAGTTTGAAGAGAAATTTGCAGCTTTTACCTCAAGCAAACGGGCAGTAGCCTGTCAGAGCGGAACAGCAGCAATATATATGTCGCTGTATGAAGCCGGAATAAAGCCTGGCGACGAAGTTATAGTACCCGTAATTACATTTATTGCTTCGGTGACTCCCATTGTGCATATCGGAGCAGTTCCGGTATTTGTGGATGTAGATATTAATACATGGACCATTGATCCTTCCAAGATTGAGGAACATATAACTTCCAAAACCAAAGCCATTATCCCTGTCCATATATATGGAAATCCATGCGATATGGATAAGATAAAAGAAATTGCAGATAAACATAATCTTAAAATCATAGAAGATGCAACCGAAAGCCTTGGGGCTACGTATAAAGGCATCATGACCGGCACATTCGGAGATTACGGCTGTTTTTCGTTTAACGGCAACAAGGTCATTACAACCGGAGGAGGAGGAATGATCGTCTCTGATAAAGAAAAAGAGATGGATCATATAAAATTTCTTATAAATCAGGCCAGAGATGCAAGTAAGGGCTACTATCATCCTGAGGTAGGATTCAATTACCGCATGACTAATCTTGAAGCTTCACTTGGATTGGCTCAATTTTCAAGACTGCCTGAATTTTTAAGCAAAAAAAGAGGATACGCTGAAATTTATAAAAATGCCTTTAAAGATTATACCAATATAAAATTCCAGCAGACTCTTCCCCAGTGTGAAAGTTCTTATTGGCTGCCTTCAGCAGTGGTAGAATCCAAACACACCATACCTGAAATACAACAGCTTTTGAAAGAAAAAGGGATACCAACGAGAAGAATCTTTATGCCAATAGTTGAATTTCCGCCTTTTATGAAGTATAAACAGGAATCTTATGCGAATGCTTACTATATATATGAAAATGGAATAAATCTTCCAGGTTCTACAGTTAACTCATTTGAACAGACAGAGTATATTGCAATGGAGGTTATTAAAAATGCATAAGAATTGGGAAGGTATACCTATAGTCATTTTTGGTTCGGAAGGAATATCAAGGGAAACATTAAATATAATTGAGGATATA
>CALMRR010000226.1 GCA_937871925.1 uncultured Petrotoga sp. | reverse complement strand
CTAAGCGATAGGGCTGCCAAAGCAATAGCAGCTTCTGCCGGACTTAAGATAGGAATGCTTGATCCCTTGGGTAACTCGTCCATGAAAACCATAACAGACCTGTATCAGTATAATTTTGATCAAATTATGAAATTGAAGTAGGTGATAAAATAAAATTAACCCGAGCAAGACGTGAAATACTAAGTATTTTTAAAAACTCAGATGAGCCGTTGAGTGCTGAAAAGCTTAACGGCCTGCTGGGCTTCAATTACGATCTTTCAACTATATACAGGAATCTTAATTTTTTTACATCCGAAAATATTCTAAAAACAATGGTTTTTTCGGACAAGGTTACTTATTATTACTATGGGAACGGGCATTTTCATTATATATACTGTGTGAAATGTAAATCTTTCAGCAGGTTTGATATGTGTTTTGAAGAGAAGCTATCAGAGTATATCATGCAACAGCTTGAGTTTGAGATCCTGGACCATACGCTTTATTTTGAGGGCATATGTAAAGACTGCAAAAACAGGAGCAAAAAAAATGGATAAAAAAACAGCAATCTGTGTAAACAATCTCAACTATAAAATTGAAAATCATGTTATCCTACAAAATATAGACTTTGAAATTCATACCGGTGATTTTGTG
Source organism: uncultured Petrotoga sp. (assembly GCA_937871925.1). Taxonomy (GTDB): domain Bacteria; phylum Thermotogota; class Thermotogae; order Petrotogales; family Petrotogaceae; genus UBA5851. The sequence goes on along the minus strand of CALMRR010000226.1, from coordinate 1,844 downwards.
GGAATAATAGGACCTAATGGTGCAGGAAAATCTACACTTATAAAAGTAATCCTTAATGAAATAAAAGATTATACCGGAGAAATAAAAATAAACGGGAAAATAGGATATGTTCCGCAGTACGATGAAATAGACAGAAGCTTTCCCATAACCGTTAAAGAAGTAGCACTGATGGGTATGTATAAAGAAGTAGGCTTTCTTAGGCGCTATAGCTCAGAGCATCTGAAAAAAGTGATGGAAGTATTGAAAATTTTGGGAATAGATCATCTGAAAGACAGAAAAGCAGGAAGACTTTCCGGCGGAGAGTATCAGAGACTCCTGCTTGCTCGTGCCCTTGTATCAAAACCGGATATCCTTATTCTGGATGAACCGGAAGCCGGGGTTGATAAGAACGGACAGATATTATTTTACGGTCTGTTGAAAAAACTTAACCAGCAGGAAAAAGTGACTGTGATACTCGTGAGTCATGATCTTTCTATGGTGTTTAAAGAAACCACCAAAGTTATGTGTCTTAACAGGACGCTTCACTGCCATAAAAATACTGCCGAGATGTCTTCACAGGATCTTAAAGATATATATGCCGAGAGTCTTGAAATGCTTGTGCATATAGACAATCCTTTGAAAGTGGTGAGCAGGAATGATTGAAATACTAAGTTATCAGTTTATGCAGTATGCTCTTGCAGCATCCTTGCTTTCGGGAGTAAGCTGTGCAATACTTTCCAACTTTATTGTTTTGAAAAAAATGGAGTTTATAGGCGATGGTGCAGGACATACAGCTTTCGGCGGAATCGCCTTGGCCTTGCTTATGGGCTGGAATCTGAACCTTGTTTCGATAATAACTGCTATCATATTTGCCAGCGCTATATTTATTATAAGTAAGAAAAAGAAGATTAATGAAAACAGTATTATAGGAGTAATGCTTTCTCTTTCAATGGCTCTTGGAATAATATTCATTTCGCTTAAAAAAGGCTATACGCCGGAAATATCCGGATACCTTTTCGGGGATATTCTTATGGTTACTTTTAACGATATTGTACTTCTTCTTGTTGTTTTTGCAATAATACTTATGAGTACTGTTTTTTTCAATAAAGAGCTTAAATACTATGCATTCAATCAAAGAATGGCAAAAATATACGGGGTTCCTGTGGACTTTATAAACTATGTATTTTTGCTTACTGTATCTCTTGTTGTGGTTACTTCGGTAAAAATTATAGGAATTATACTCGTAACGGCGCTTTTACTTACTCCTGGCATAATTGCCAAGATGTGGGCCACGACGCTTAATCAGATGATAGTATTATCTTGTTTCATAGGATTTTTGGGAGCATTATTCGGTGTTTTTATTTCATACTTTATGAATATTCCTCCCGGACCGGCAATAGTAGTAATGCTTTTTGGATTTTTTATAGTATCAATGATGCTTGCCAGACTAAAAAAAACGACATAAAACAGTAATTTTAAAGTACCCTGTGGCTGGAACAATTCAATCCACAGGGTACTTTTTGATATCTATCTGTTTTTTATAATGGTTTTGAGTACTTGTCCAGTAAAACTTTTTTCACATTCCAAAATCTTTGAAACTGTTCCCTGAAAAATGAGGAATCCTCCGTTGTCTCCGCCTTCCGGTCCTAAATCTATAATCCAATCGGCATTTTTTATTACCTGAGGGTTGTGTTCTATCACTAGTACTGTATTGCCGGCATCCGATATATCTGAAAGTATTTTTAAAAGTTTTTTAATATCTTCATAATGAAGGCCTGTCGTAGGTTCATCCAAAATATACAGACAACGGTTGGATGTTTCACGGCTAAGCTCTTTTGATAGTTTTATTCTCTGGGCCTCGCCAC
>CALMRR010000225.1 GCA_937871925.1 uncultured Petrotoga sp. | reverse complement strand
CATTTCCTTTAAAACTCTTTTTAATATTTTTGATCCTGTCGACCGCATACTCCGGTGCATACATTCTGTTCAGAAGCTTGCGACCCTCGGAGGAAAAGGTCTGAATGCCAATACTGAATCTGTTTACTCCATACCGGGACAGCGTCTGTATCTTTTCGTCGGAAAGATTGTGCAGAGTGGTTTCAAAAGTAAACTCACAGTCATTTGAAAGATTAAGCACAGTATTTATAGTACTTAAAATCTTTTCAAGATCCTGAGGTTCAAATGTAGTAGGAGTGCCTCCTCCAAAGTATACTGCCGAGAAAACAGCATTTTTAATATATTTTTTCTGGCTAATGGTAGTAAGCTCGTTTATAATATACTGCGCATAGCCGCTGAGACTGTCTTTTTTCAGCTCCCTGTTAAGGTTGCAAAAGGTGCAGAGTCTGTCGCAGTAAGGCACATGGATATATAAGACTTTGGGTTTTGAATCCTGATTGCTGCATAAAAAATCATCAAGTTTCGATATATCCGAATGCTCCTTTGGAAAGTCCAATCCTAAGAGATCATCTACAAAACGTTGAGAGTCATGGTGAGATCTAAGTCTTTCTTCAAACATAAGCCATCTCCTTTTCTTTTTTTGCTGGTATGGCAGGGTGAGTTTTTGGTACGATAAAAGGAGTACCTTCCTCTGTTTTTAGTATCAGAGCATCTATACCGTATATATCCTTTATGATTTCGCTGGTATATACCTGCCGGGGTGTTCCATGATATCTTACTGAACCGTCTTTCATGAAAAAAATATCAGAACAGTACATAGCTGTCATGTTGAGATCGTGCAGAACCGCCAGTGCCGTAAGTTCCTTTTTTACCGTAAGCTCTCTCACTATAGCCATTATCTCCATACAGTATTTCATATCAAGGCTTGAAGTGGGTTCATCAAGAAGCAGTATTTCCGGCTCCTGTGCGAGTGCCCTTGCAAGAAGAACCCTCTGGAACTCACCTCCGGAAAGACTGAGGGCGGACCTGTCTGCAAATTTTTCAAGATTGAGCTGTTCTACAAGATTGTCTGCAATCTCTTTGTCGTGTCTGGTAAATCCTATCCACTTATTTTTTATATGAACCACCCGTCCCATCATTATAAGATCCCTAACGGTCAAGTCTGCCGAAAGCGAAGATTTCTGAGGTATAAAACTTACAATCTTTGCCATTTCAGTCGGTTTCATTCCTTTAATGTTAATCCCCCGTATTTCTATGCTGCCCTTCTGCGGAGTATAAAAGTTGAGTATGTTTCGTATGAAGGTAGACTTTCCGCAGCCGTTAGGCCCCATCACGGCGCTGAAAGAATGTTTACGGATAGATATGCTCATGTTGTTAAGAATATTGATCTTTCCGCCATAAGCAAAACAAACTTCTTGTGTTGATATATCCCACATTATCTGTTCATGCCTCCTTTTTTATTGAACGCCAGGTATAAGAAAAAAGGTGCTCCAAAAAACGATGTTATTATTCCTATAGGAATCTCCATTGGTGCAAGTACCAAGCGCGATATAGTATCACAGGCCAATAGGAAAAGTCCTCCTGTGATGGTTGAAAGCGGTATAAGCTTCTTGTTTGAACATCCGAACAGGAGTCTTACCGTATGAGGGACGATTAAACCCACAAAACCTATCATTCCCGAAAAAGCAACAGAAAAAGCTACTACCAGGGCGGTTATTACAAGCATAGATTTTTTTAGTCTGGATACATTTACTCCCATTGAATGAGCCTCTTCTTCACCTGACATAAGCAAATCTAGATCATTTCGGAAATAAAGAAAAACTGTAATCGAAAAAACCATCGGTATAATCATAAACAGAATCTTAGACCATGTTGCCCCTCCTAGATATCCCATAGTCCACATTATTATTTTGAAGGAATCCTCGCCTATCATATACATGGCAAATGAAGTAAAAGCACCCAGGAAAGATGAGACAGCAATACCGACTATGAGTAAGGTTGCTGTATTCAGCTTTTTTCCTGCATTAGAAAGCCTGAATATCAAGAACGATGTAATAACGCAACTTACAAAAGCAAAAACTCCATACATCAGATCAGGAACCTTAAGAATAAATGCAAGAACGGCACCGAACGTAGCACTCGCACTTATACCTATTATGTAAGGATCTGCCAAGGGATTTTGATAAACCGTTTGGACTACTGTTCCGGTTGAAGCAAGCATCATTCCTACAAGAAGAGCCATGATTATGCGCGGGAGCCGTATGTCCATGATTATAGTCCTTATGTAATCGGGAGTGTTTGCCGATCCGTTAAAAAAAACATCTGTAATATCTTTCAAAGAAGTTTTTACTGCCCCGTTCATCAAAGAGAAGATTACCAGAAAAACTATGATAAAAAAGATAAGAAAAAGAAGTATCCGCTTTCGCATTTTGTTCTCCTTAGCAAAAAAACATTTTGTATACTTGCCTACATTATATCAAAGAACTTTATTTTTGTCAATCTAATTATAAAAGCTAAAATAGCTTATTGATCTTGACAAATCAAAAATAAATTTATATAATTAAGTAGTTAAAACTACATAAAAGGAGGTAATCATGAGAAGTCTGCTTCTTTATTCAACGCTGACAGGAAATACTGAAAAGGTAGCTAAAGCAGTATATGAAACAATGCCGCAGGGAACAGAGTTAAAAAAAGCTTCAAATTCTGAGGAGCCTTCGGATTATGACGTCATAGTCATAGGTTTTTGGGTGGACAGAGGAACAGCTGATGAGAAGATTCTTAAGTTTGTAGAAAAAACAAGAGGGAAAAAAGTAGCCTTCTTTTTTACGCTTGGTGCTTATCCTGATTCACCGCACGCCGTTAAGACTGCCAAGGATTTTGAAGAGCTTCTGAAGAAAAACGATAATGAAGTTTTAGGTTACTTTATGTGTCAGGGCAGGATAGATCCGAAACTTACCGAGAAGTTTAAGGATCTGCCCAAGGATCATCCCCATGCTATGACCGAAGAAAGAAGAAAGCGGCATGAGGAGGCAAGCAAGCATCCTGATGAAAATGATTTAACAGCTGCAAAAAAAGTTTTTTCTGATATTTTTTCCAAGCTAAGATGAAGTTTCGGAATAAAAAATCCCGGCAATTATTAAAATTGCCGGGATACTTATTAGATACTTATTCAACTCAAACCCTGTCAGTTTTAAGCAGCAGGGTTCTGTCCCTTCCGTTTTCCTTTGCTTCATACAGAACATTATCTGCATAGCTGAGAAACTCTTGCGCACTGTCGTTAAGTCCGGGTATTTTTGAAACCAGTCCGGCGCTTACCGAAACACATACTGTCTGTCCGTTAAGGCAAAAAGCACGGTTTTTGATCTCTCTTCTGATATTCTCAACATGATTGAAAAAGCTCTCGCTTGAATCACCCATATTCAGTACGATAAACTCTTCTCCGCCGTAACGGGCTATAAATTCATTACTTTGGGTAAAGTTTTTTTTCAAAATGTAGGATATTTCTTTTATACATTTATCGCCGTTGGGATGACCAAACTTATCGTTGATCTGCTTGAAAAAATCTATATCGAATATCACTATATTAAAGATGAGCCTGTTCCTCTGGCAAGTCTGAAAAAAAGGGTCAATATTGTTGTTAAAGAATCTTCTGTTGTACAGACCGGTAAGATCGTCGGTTACGCTCAGCATATGAAGTTTATTGTTAAGCTTTTCAAGCTCCTGTGTTTTTTGCTGTATCTCCTGGGTTCTTTCCTGAACAGCTTTTTCGAGATCGGAGGTAGATTTTAGAATTTCTTCGGTCATACTGTTAAAGGTGTCCGCAAGTTCTTTGATTTCGTCTTTTCCTCCGATACTGATCTTCTCATACTGATTGCATCCTATTTTCCTGGAAGCGTTTATGAGCATATAAATGGATTTGGTAATCCGTCTTGAAAGCATAAAGGCTACCGTTGATGACACAATTGCTGAAATAATAAAAAGATAGATGCTTATAAGTATCATTCTGTATAATCTCTGGAAAAGTTCACTGCTCAATACAGTAACCGCAAAAGTAGACTCTTGCGTTTTATGGGAGTAAGCCTCGATCTTTCCGCCCCCGGTCTTTAATGTTTTGAACGTCTGGTCATCAAGGTTTATAAGTTTTGATAAAAGCTCACTGTCGACGGAATTTTTTGAGTACAGGAGCTTTCCGTTATTGTCAAAGATAAAGAAATTCATGGAATTGAAGGCACGAAGTTCTTGGGGAAGTTCCTGCCATGGAAAGATATTTTCAGCAGTTAGCGAGGTCATTTCATCCGAACCGACCGAGGTTTTTTCTATAGTCCAGTATCTGAAAACT
>CALMRR010000224.1 GCA_937871925.1 uncultured Petrotoga sp. | reverse complement strand
TCCATTGCTCTGATTGAAGGATCAAGAATGGCTCCGCCGGCAGAAAGACCGTAACCAGTTGAACCGGTAGGTGTTGAAATAATTATTCCATCTCCAGAAAAAGAGTAAACAGGTTCGTCCATATAACTGACCGATATATCTATAGTACCGTCCGGAGTGCTCCGCTGGACATTGAGATCGTTCAGGCAGAAGTGTTTTGTTCCGTTAAAATCAGCTTCAAGAAGCATTCTTTCACTGAAAGAAAGCTTTTTCATAGAGATGCATTCTGCCGCTGTTCTTATTTCATTCTGTGAAAAAGCAGTCAGAAAACCAAGCTTTCCCATATTTATTCCGATAATCGGTTTATTAAAGGCTACTGCCAGAGGAACTGTCCGCAGTACAGTGCCGTCACCGCCAAGAACTATGAAATAATCATTATCTTGAGCCTGTTCTACAAAGCAGTCCTTGCATGCCTGCACAGCATCAGTTATCTCTATGGAAAAGTTTTCAAACTCTTTTTTAATCTTGTCATGGATATACCTAACATCAGTTTTGGTAGGATTATAAAATATAATTACTTTCAAAACGTTCACCTCATAATAACAGACAGATCAAAAAGAGACGCAATGAGGAATTTATCAATGAAGATAAGCAACAGCAATGCAAGATAAGGCGTGAAGTCTATAGGACCAAAAGTAAGAGGTATCACACGTCTTATAGGTCTGCATATAAAATTTGAAATCGAGTCAAAAAAAGAACGTACAGGGCTATAGTAAGGAAGTATAAAACTCAGAACAGCTGAAATTATGATAGAAATCTGAAGAAAGTTAACTCCTATCCGGAGCACAAAAGCGGTTGCATAAAAGAAGTTGGCTATAAAAAACATTTTCTTTCCTCCGTTTCAGGTATAGATTCTTGACCCAAATATTTTTGAACCAATTCTAAGCATTGTAGAACCATTTTCTATTGCTAAGTTGTAATCACCTGACATTCCCATAGAAAGTTCTTTAATATCTGGATACTTTAATAAAAGGGTATCACGTAGTTTACGCAAAGAAGAAAAAACCGAGCTTATGCATTCGGTATTACTTGTGTTTGGAGCCATGGTCATCAATCCGCATACTTTTATATTTGGATACTTTATGGCATTTTCGATAAAATCCTGTGCTTGGTTTATAGATATACCTGATTTGGACTCTTCACCCGAAACATTAACTTCTATTAGAATATTCTGTACTTTTCCCAAAGAATATGCTCTTTTATCGATTTCGATAACTTCCTGAACTCTGCATACAGAGTGAATCATGTGAGAACATGGGACAATATACTTTAATTTATTGGTTTGAATACTGCCAATGAAATGCCACATAAGACCTTCTAGATTTAGCTCGGAGGATTTTTCACGAAGCTCCTGAGCCCAGTTCTCTCCGAAATCTCTTTGGCCTTTTTCGAAACATTCAAGTATATCTGCTGAAGGGAAAGTTTTGGAAACTGCAATGAGTTTTATTTCATTGGGATTTCGCGAATACTTTTGCGACAGCTCAGCGATTTCATTCTTCAAATTCAGGTAATTTTTGATTAACTGACTGTCCAATCTGATCACCCCGCATACTGTTTATTTTGCTTTCAGAGTATCCCAGATATCTTAAACCTTTTTCTGTGATCATCCTACCTCTACTGGTTCTTATAAGATAGCCGTTTTGAAGAAGATAAGGCTCATAAACCTCGCTTATCGAATCAGGTTCTATTCCAAGTGAAGCAGCCAATGCTTTAAGTCCCACCGGACCACCTTTATAATTCTGTGTTACAGTATTAAGAAGCTTTCTATCCATTTCATCAAGACCGTATGTATCTATATCAAGCATACTCATTGTCTCATCAACGTCAGAAACTTCAATTCTGCTTTTTCCTTTCACCTGCGCAGTATCTCGGACTCTTTTTAGCAGTCTGTTGGCTATTCTAGGAGTACCACGCGATCTGCGGGCAATAAGCAAAGCAGCCTCCTCGGATATGGCGGCTTTTAGAAGCTCGGCACTTCTGCATACAATAAGTTTTAAATCATCGTCCGTATAAAAACTCATTTCGAGAATGATGCCAAACCTGCTTCTGAGAGGAGCAGCTATCAATCCTGTTCTTGTGGTTGCCCCAATAAGAGTAAAAGGCTTGAGATCAAGTCTTATTGATCTGGCGGACGGTCCTTTTCCAATTACTATATCAAGCTTGAAGTCTTCAACTGCAGAGTACAAAATCTCTTCCACAGATCTGTTTAGCCTATGAATCTCATCAATAAACAGAATATCCCCAACGGCAAGATTTGTCAGAATAGCTGCCAGATCCCCGGCTTTTTCAAGAACAGGTCCGCTGGTTACCTGTATGTTAGATTTCATCTCATTGGCAATTACATTTGCCATAGTGGTTTTTCCCAGACCGGGAGGTCCTGCAAGCAGAACATGATCCAATACGTCTTTACGTTTTTTAGCAGCCTGTATGCTAACATTAAGACGCTCTTTTATCTTTGATTGACCTATATATTCATTTAAGAGCTTGGGACGAAGGCTAACTATGCTAACTTCGTCACCAAGCTCGGTAGAATTTAAAATTCGCTGTGTTGATTCATTATTATTTCCAAATATCATCTTTTCCCCCGATCCGTCGGATACCCGATCCGTCGGATATTATAAAAAACAACTGGAACAGAAGAATCAAAAAAACAGTTCAGTATCCTGAAAATTCTGTAATCAATTACGGATAGACTCTATAAAGAGTCCTTGCAAACGGTATAGCTTCTCTTATATGTTCCAAACCACAAAGCCATGCGACGACTCTTTCTATTCCCATT
>CALMRR010000223.1 GCA_937871925.1 uncultured Petrotoga sp. | reverse complement strand
TCAATTGAGGAAGCTGCACAAAATCTTGGTGCAGATACCCCGACCATATTCAGAACTATCGTGCTGCCACTTATAAGACCGGCTTTTATTTCAAGCCTCTCTTATACTTTTGTAAGGTCTATGACAGCTGTAAGTGCTATAATATTTCTTATTTCGGCCAGATGGTACCATCTTACCGTACTTATCTACAACTTCTCAGAAAATCTGCGTTTCGGGCTGGCAAGCGTTCTTGCAACAACACTTATAGTGATCGTATTTGTTGCTTTCGGATTAATGCGGCTCCTTGTAAGAAAAAATGATAACCTTGAAAAAAACATAAGCGCTTGAGTGAGGTGCAGCTATGAATAAAAAATCTATTCCTGTTAAGTTGGACAAAGTTTGGAAAGTTTTTAAAGATCCGCAGGCAAAAAAAGATGTTGTCGCAGTTGAAAATGCAGACTTTACAATACAACCCGGTGAACTTGTAACTCTTCTGGGGCCTTCCGGCTGTGGAAAAACTACTACCCTTAGAATGATTGCAGGCTTTGAACTGCCTACCCAGGGAAAAATCCTGATCGGAGATTCCGATGTAACATATCTTGCTCCCAACCAAAGGGATACAGCTATGGTTTTTCAGAGTTACGGACTGTTTCCACATATGAATGTCTTTGAAAATGTCGCCTACGGTCTAAAAATACGTAAAGTTCCAAAAGATGAGATTAAAAAGAAAGTAACCGAGTTCCTAGGCCTTGTCGGTCTGGAGAATCTTGCGCAACGCTCACCATCAAGACTTTCTGGAGGACAGCAGCAGAGAGTTGCACTTGCACGGTCGCTTATAGTTGAACCTTCGGTACTTTTACTGGACGAGCCTCTTTCAAATCTCGATGCTTTACTTCGTGAACAGATGAGAGTAGAGATACGGAGACTTCAAAAATCTCTGGGAATAACCGCAGTCTATGTCACACATGACAGAGTCGAAGCTATGAGTCTTTCTGACAAGATCATTGTTATGAACAGCGGAAAGATTGTTCAGATAGGACCTCCTCATGAAATTTATAGGAATCCTGTATCAAAGTTCGTTGCGGGATTTATAGGAAAAGTGGCGTTTTTTCAGGCTCAGGTAATGGAGGTTTCAGATAAATGCACTGTAAAGATAAATGACGGAGTTTACACAATTTCCAGTTTTGACAGCAGTTTAAAGCCGGGAGACAGGTCAGTTATAATGTGCCGTCCGGAAGCACTGACCCTTTCAGAGCCTAAAAAAGGACTCATCGACGGAACTGTTGTCACTAACGTATATCTTGGAAACAGTGTAGAATCTTTCGTTAACACCGATATAGGAGAAGTACTTGTCCAGATTGATAATCCGGCAGAGAAAAGGATTTTCAAAGAAGGAGAAAGAGTTTCGGTTACATTCCTGCCTAATCTTACAAAAGTACTTAAAGATTCATAACCCAAAAATTTAATCCTCCCGTACAAATACGGGAGGATTTTTTAATTTATAGCTACACTAAAATATTTACAAGACCCAATCCCCATCTTTTGGCATCTTTATTGTTTTTACAGGTATCGTATATTGAACAGCTCATACAGCTGGTCTCAGTAAATGCATTCATAAGCTGCCACTTTGATAGTCTGTCTTCTTCAATACCTTCCTTTAAGGTTCCTACTGATTCCTGAGGCTTTCCTATCTGTAAAGCGCACTTATAAATATTACCGGATGAATCGACAATATAATGACCGTCATACACAACGGCACAAGCAAGAGAAGGATTGTAAACAGAGTAAGCATACTTCATTCCCATGGTAACAACTTTTTTCAGAGCGTGTATGATATTGTCAAAATACTCTCTGGCTCTTGAAAGCTCAGCACCATTGCGTGAAGATAGATAAATCTGAACTTTATCACCATATCCTGACTTTATAAGATCTTCAAAAAGACTTTTTACCTCGGCCCTTTCTATATTTTCATAATCTACCCTAAGTATGGTTTCCATTTTTCCACATACATTTTTTATATTTGAATAAAACTTTTCATAGCCAAAACTACTGTACTCATCATTTCCCAAGAGCATACAGTCAACTACTATCTGAACTCTTTTTACACCTATCTCCTGCAACCGCAATACATTGGCTTGGTCAAGAAGCACTCCGTTGGTTATTACTGTTGAAGAATAAAATATATTTTGTTCTATCTCATTCTTTAATGCCGAGGTTATTTCCTCCATTTTATCTATAGCAAGGAGAGGCTCACCTCCGAACCAGACTATATTAATGCCGTTATACTTATGTACATTATCTTTAAGAAACTCAACCGTATCCGACACCAGATCCGCACTGTCCGAACAGGATGGGTTTGATTTCATGAAACAGTACCTGCAGTTCAGATTGCATTTGTTTGTAGGAACCAGATACAAATTCAAAATATCCTTATTGTTATGGTTTTTCTGCATTAGCTTCTGAAGCTCATCCTCATCCTTTGAAATCAATACTCCTTTTTCAATAAGGAACTTTCCTAAGCCTTCACCAATACTAACTTTAGACTTTAAATCAAACCGTAGCATTCTGCTGTCCTGATCGGAAAGCACAGTAACAACTTTATTGAATGTATTGAAAATAACTGAATAATCCTGAGATTCCTCAAAAATATTAAACCTGGAAAATACCATAAAGATCAGCCTCCGAAAGATGCAGGATGATGTAGTATAATTATTATAGCAGTAAAGTTATTTTGAACAAATTAACAATTTATTTTTTGTTTTATACCTAAAAATGCCTATTTTATAGTGTTTATATGATATGTCTTTTCATAAAATATTGTAAACTCTGAACATTTGAAAATAAAACCTTTTATTTAAAGGTTTTTTAAGAATACAAAATTATGTTAATAACTTTTTTTCAATTGTTTCTTTAATGTTGATTGTTTATTAAGTACACCCTTTAATCAGCATTTTTTGATTAATTAACGGAGGATAAGACTCATGCCGCACAAAAGAATTAACTATCTTTCTGAACTAAACGGCAGTTTATCGTATGGTCTTTTTTCAAAACCTTTTATTCTTTACCACATCAAAAATTCATCCTCTCCGGAATGGTCACTTTATATGAAAGCTATGCTCAACCTTTACAAAGCAAGGTATGACATAGCTATGGAATATATCAACAAACTGCTTGAGCTTACTGACGGTTCAAAGTACCTGTACTATCTGGCGCTTGAACTTAAATTCCAGATAGTAACATTGATGAGTGAGTTCAACAATAAAGAGGCTGCAAGGAGCATCTATGAGTTACTGCGGAAAAATCTCAATAAGCTCAATACCTCTTTGATGAGCTTTATCATTCCGTCTGTAATTACCTACAGCTTTTTATACAATGATCCCAGCGCAAAAAAATTCAGAAGCTGGAGCAAAAAGTATAAAATATCAGCCAACACACATGATTTTAATAAGCTGAGAATCGTATGCAAAAAGATTAAACATCTGGAAAAGTTTGATAACAGTTCATACTTTCAGCATAACTATGACCTCCTGCAGAATAATTTTCATCCTTCCTGTCTTTCAGCCCTTCTTGATACCTGGGCATCAACACTGTATGCAAACGATCCCTTATCGGCTCTTGAAAAGGCAAAAGAAGCTGTATATATTTACGCAAAATATATAGATGACATTCAGTTCGGATTTTCAGAGCTCTATACGTTCTTTACCCTGCTTTGTAAAAATCTTCTTGTTTATGAAAGCTATCAGACCTCGCAGCAGCTTAAGACGTTTTATGAACTGCTTACAAATACTTCATACGGAGTAGATACTGCAAAAGAGTACGGTAATTTTCTGAGAGAAGCAGGTGTTTTTTCCCAGGATATTTTTTCATGTTCTTATAGTACTGATGAGTGCTTTAATACTATGCTCCAAAAATACTGCTCCCAAAAAATAATCTCTGTTTCAAGAACCACACTTTACAATATAATAAGGAAAAAGAAAAAAGTCAATGAAAGAACTGTGGGTCTTGTATATAAAACAGCGCAAATAAAAGATGCGGATAAAATAATAACTTCATCCGCACTGACAAAATATTATGTACGTAGTTACATCAAAAAAAGTTTCGACAGCATATATAACCCATCAGATCTTCAATCGAAAAAGCTTCTCCTGCCAAAACTTGTGCTCTACTTTCTTTCTTGTTCATACAAGAAAGAAAGTATTGTTTTCTCATCTCTACTTCGTAAAATAAACTCTGAAAAAAGTCAGCTTTTTTCTTTAAAAGAAAAAAAATTTATTGTCGATTCGGTTTTTGATCTTTCTCCATGGCATAAGGCACGCATTGAACTGATAATGAACTTTAAAGCATCTCTAAAAAAAGAAAAACAAGAAAAGTTTATCAATCTGCTTGTAAGCTTGCCTTTTATACTAAGAACTCTGGCGGTAAGATTTATACTGAACTATGAACGATACAGAAGTATTTGGAAGATACAAGCGCAGATCCCGCAAGCTCTTGAAAAAATAATCCTGAAAAACTCACTGGACAGATATGCCTGTACTGCTGCGTTCTACTGCTTTGATTCGCGGGAAAAAGAAGTTTTTGAAAAAAAAATCATGCCTTTGTTCTCAAAGGCATGACTTTAAAAACGATTATTCGATTATCTGCCGCACCGCGGATCATCTACGAAGATGATTACCATAATACAAGAACCTGCCGCCTTTTTTGTTTCTATCATACTTTTCACAGTCTGTGCCTGCTTTAGAACTTTCATGATTTCATCTCCTTATTATATACTTTGACTAAACCAAATCCTGGTATAGTCTGCTATATTGCTCTTGTAATCGCTGCAGCTTGAGGATCTTCCGCTCATTCTTGCCCATGGACATCCGCCTTTACAGATAGGTAAAACCTTACATTCATGACAGTTCACATCTTGAAAAGGATCGTATAAAATCCAATCTGAAAGTTTCGCATAGTCAAGACCTTTATCAATAGAGCCAACAGACATATCAGCTCTGCCTATCTGCATAGGACACTTGTATATACTTCCATGAGGATCTATAATATAGTATTTGTCGAAAACAGCCGCACAACTGTCAAGAGGATTAAAAATTTCATATGCGTACTGAAATCTTCTTTTAATAATTTTTTCCAAAAGTATAAGCTCATTCTTTCCATACTCTGATTCACTCATACAACAAGAGTTATCCGCAGCATATTCTGAAGGCTTAACAGATGAGGCATAGATACTTATTTTGTCCTTCAGATTGTTCTTCTGCAAAGTATCAAGAAGATCGTCCATCTCATAAAAATTTTCTTTATCTATATTTACCCTTATCGTTAACGGGATTATACCGCTGGCAAACGAAATATTTTCAAGTATACGGTCAAAGGTACCTTTTCCGTTTTTAAGACACCTTTTTCTATCGTGAGTTTCCCTCGTACCATCAAGAGTAATCTGTATATGTCCGACATTTAATTTTTTCAGCTCAAGTACGGTTTTTTCATCAAGGAGATACCCATTGGTTATCATACCTGCTGAAAAAGATGAAATTTCATCCTTCATACCAATAATTTTTTCGGAAACGTTTCTTATAAAATCCAAAGCTAAGAGCGGTTCTCCTCCATACCATTGAATTCTCAATCTTTTAGAATCGGGAAGATTACCCAGTATAAAATCCAAAAGTCTATCTTTATTCTCCTGTGTCATAGTACCTTTTTTAAGAGAACCTTCATAACAGTACCAACAGTTCAGATTACACTCCATAGTCGGAGCAACTACCAGACTAAGCACACGTCCAGCCATCCTTTGATACCTATCAACAAACTTCAGCATTTTTAGTTCGTCAATGTTATCCTGCACAAGCATGCCGTTTTCTTCCAAAACACACCTAAGTTCAGCATTATCAAGTATCTTGCTTATATTGCCTTTAAGCAGCTCTCCATTATCGCTATCAAGAAGAATTACCCCTCTTGAGAAGCTGTTATAAACAAGAGTTTGACCTTTTAGATCTATAATTACGTTAAACCGTGAGAGTTTCAATGTCTTCTACCTCCGGTATATTTATCGCCT
>CALMRR010000222.1 GCA_937871925.1 uncultured Petrotoga sp. | reverse complement strand
AGGGACATCTTTTTCAACCTCCTTCTGTGCTGGTCATGGTAAGTCTTTCTATATAAACGGCGAAAGAAAATCTCAAAAAGAATGGTACAACAGAAGTCTTACCGATGTGTTCCCGACATATCGCTGGAAAGTTTCAGGTAAAAGTGTTCCTGAGATTACTGTTGACTATGATGATGCTTTCTATGGAGGAACATCGCTTAAGTTCCAGGGGAATATAGGAAATAATGAATCTTCAGAAGTTAATCTTTACGCTGCTAATCTTGAAATAAAAGCTGATTCTTGTTTTAAAGCAGCTATAAAAGCAAAAGATAATGTTGTAGATGTATTTTATATTTTAAAGCTTTCTAACGGAAAAGAGATTTCTATAAAAGCGGATCATCCTGAAGGAATGTGGAAAGAAACCAGTACTTCTCTTTCAGAGTACATGGGAAAAACGATAACAGAAATAAGTATAAGAGTAGTAGGAAAAGAAACAGCACAATACTCTTTAAATATTGGAAAGATTGCTTTAGTACCTCAGAGTAAAAAAATCATATCTTCAGTTAAAGGAGTACAGATCGACAGTATTGAGTTCAGAGAAGGGCTTTATGCGCAGCTTCTCCTGCATTGGCAGGAAAGCAAGGATGCTAAGTTTTATGAAATATACAGAGTTTTACCAGATCAGACACGTGAGTTTGTGTGGGCTAGTTATAATAACTATACGTATATTTCCGAGATAAAAAGATTCGGAAAGGAAGATAGTTCGGCACTGGAAGTAGTTGCGGTTGATGGTGGTATGAACAGAAGTCTGAGGGAGTTTGTTGTATTCAATTGGCCGAATTATCCAGTTCCAAAAGCTGATTTTGAAATAAGCAATACAATAGCTATGCCTGGTGAAAAGATAAGACTTAACAGTCTGTCCTCAGAAGTAACAGAACAGCTTGTATGGATACTTCCCGGAGCAACTCCGGAAATATCTTATGAAGTCTCACCTGAAGTTGTATACGAAAAGGAAGGTATATTTCCAGTTACTCTTAAAGCCATTAACTCCGAAGGAGAAAGTGTAAAAACAGTAGATCCGCTTATTGTTATCACTAAAAAAGCTGCAAACGTTAAGAATATGGCATTGAACAAAAATACTTATGCAAGCTCTAACGTGCCCTCTGAAAAACCTTCCATGGCTGTTGACGGAACTGTTGAAAATAATAGCAAATGGTGTGCTGTAGGTGATTTACCTCATTGGCTGGTTATTGATTTTGAAAAAGAGGTAATCATAAACAGAGTTATCGTAAAGCATGCACAGTCAGGAAATGAATCACCGGATATGAATACTCAGATCTACAAGATACAGGTAAGCAATGATGCCCAGCAATGGACTGATGTTGTTTCAGTAGATTCAAATAAAAAAGGAGTTACAGAAGATTCGTTTGCGCCTGCAAAAGCCAGATATTTAAGGCTTTTCATAGAAAAACCCACGCAAGGCGGAGATAAAGCAGCTAGAATTTATGAAGTAGAGGTTTATGGATTAGAAGCTTATTGAATGAATTTTACATTCCTCCGCATGGATTTTCCATGCGGAGGCTTATGTAAGGAGGGTTTTTACGGATGAGAAAGAATAACTCATTAAATTTTTTTAAAGGAATTTTTTTTATTTCTCCATGGCTTGTAGGTTTTTTGATTTTTACCCTTCTGCCGTTTATTGCGTCTTTTTACTACACATTTACACGTTTCAGCATAACCACAAAGGTGCAATGGACAGGCACAGAAAATTATGTAAATATGTTTTCTGACCCTCTTTTCTTTAAAAGTCTTATGAATACAGTATGGATGACAGTAGGTCTTGTTCCCATAGGTCTTCTTGTTGCTCTTGGAACAGCAATTTTACTGGATAAACCACTAAAAGAAACTTCTTTTTACAGGGCAGCAATTTATCTGCCTTCTATTGTTCCGGCGTTTGGTTTTTCAGCGGTAGTCACATGGTTTTTCCATCCGTATATGGGTATTGTAAATGCATTTATTGAACTTTTAGGATTCGAGGGACCACTCTGGCTCAGCAGTGAAGCGTGGGTTAAGCCTACAATCGTGCTTGCTGCTCAATGGGGCGTAGGCAGCTCTATGCTTATATTTTCAGCTGCAATTAAAGACATCCCAAGAGAATTTTATGAGTCAGCCAGAATAGACGGAGCTAATAGATTTGTCGTCTTTAAAAAAATAACGTTACCTCTTATAACTCCGACAATTTTTTATTATCTGGTGACTTCTACAATAGGAGCTTTGCAAATATTTGACCTTCCTATGCTTCTTTCCAACGGAGGACCAGCGAATGCAAGTATGTCACTGTCGATGTATATATACAGACATGCCTTTACATATACAAATATGGGTTATGCATCTGCAATGGCATGGTTTTTATTCGGAGTGACATTTATACTCACTATTTTTTATTTTGTTTTTCAAAAAAAGTGGGTTTATTACCTGGGTTCATAAATTAATAAAGAATGGTGGCGATTATAATGAAAAAAATAAAACTTTATATACCCAGAAGAATTGCCTTAATAATTATTACTATGATATATCTTCTGCCTTTTTTCTGGATGATCGGAACATCATTAAAGCCAGACAGTGAACTTATGATTTTTCCTCCCAGAATATTTCCTGAATCTCCTGATTGGTCAAATTATGCCAAAGCACTTAATAAGTTTCCGTTTTTTATGTATCTCAAAAATACAGTTATAATTACCGTATTTAATCTTATAGGAGTTGTTTTGTCTTCTTCTTTTGTGGCATATGGATTTTCAAAGATCAAATGGAAAGGAAGGGATTTTTTCTTTGCGGTTATGATGAGTACTGTGATGCTTCCGGGTGTTGTGACTATGATACCTGTTTTTATGATTTATAAACATCTCGGATGGCTGGATACCTTCCTGCCTTTAATTGTACCTGCTTTTCTTGGGGGCGGAGCTATGAATGTTTTTCTGGTGAGACAGTTTTTCAACACTATTCCCAACGATATACTTGAAGCTGCCAAACTTGATGGTGCGGGAGAGTTAAAAATTTTTTTTAAAATTATGCTTCCACTTTCAAAACCGGTTCTCGCGCTGATTAGTCTCTTTACCTTCACGGGGTCATGGAACAATTATATGGGGCCGTTAATCTATATTACAAGTGAATCAAAGTATCCTTTGGCGCTGGGTATGCCCATGTTTATGAGCAGATACGGTACATTCTGGAATCAGGCAATGGCGGCATCGGCGCTTACGATTCTTCCAACGATAATATTTTTCTTTTTTGCACAAAAGTATCTTATAGAAGGTATTAAGCTTTCGGGCTTAAAATAAACGGGAGTGATTTTATGATAGCAGATTTTTCCATGAAGCCTAACTTTCCCTGGGAAGATAAGCCTGCCGGATCTGATGCATTGTTATGGAGGTACTCTAAAAATCCTATTATAAAAAGAGATCAGGCAAAAGCAGCAAACAGTATTTTTAACAGTGCGGTCGTGCAGTATAAAAACGGATTTGCAGGTGTTTTCAGAGTTGATGATACCAACAGAAGGATGAATATAAGAAGCGGTTTCAGTGATGACGGGATTAACTGGAAAATTTCCGATGAGCCGATCCGTTTTATTAACGAAACGGATGATTTAATAGAAAGTGAGTACAAATATGACCCTAGAGTTGTTTTTATAGATGACCGGTACTGGATAACCTGGTGCAACGGTTATCATGGTCCTACTATAGGGATTGGATATACCTATGACTTTAAAAGTTTTTATCAGATTGAAAATGCATTTGTGCCATTCAACAGAAACGGGGTACTTTTTCCAAGAAAGATTAACGGAAAATTTTGTATGCTAAACAGACCATCTGATAATGGTCATACTCCCTTTGGAGATATCTTTTTTAGCGAAAGTCCTGATATGGTTTATTGGGGGAAGCACCGTTTTGTAATGTCTCCTGGTTATTCGCCGTGGCAGTCTTTAAAGATAGGTGCAGGCCCTTGTCCTATAGAAACATCGGAAGGATGGCTGATTATTTATCATGGAGTCCTTCTTTCATGCAATGGATATGTTTACAGTTTCGGAGCGGCTCTTACTGATCTGGAAAAACCGTGGAAAGTAATCAAAAGATCATCTTCGTATCTTCTTTCCCCTCAGCAGCTCTATGAATGTGTTGGGGATGTCCAGAATGTTGTTTTTCCTGTTGCTGCTCTTAATGAAAAAGAAAGCGGAAGGATAGCTATTTATTATGGATGTGCAGATACAGTTGTAGGGTTGTGTTTTGGATATGTTGAGCAGATATTGGAATGGCTTAAGCACAACAACTAATAAGAAGTGTATTTTTTATAGCAAAATGCGATAAAATAAAGTAATTTAAGAAATTTTATCTTTTCAGGAGGTATCCTAATGATTCCGCTGTATCTGCAAATAACAAATTATGTTGAGGATCTTATCCTTTCAGGCAAGTATCTTCCCGGGGATAAAATTCCTTCTGAAAATGAGCTTGCTGAGAAGTTTGATACTACAAGAACCACCGTAAGAAAGGCTTTAGATGATTTAGAAAAGAAGGGTTTGCTTACAAAAATTTTCGGTGTAGGAACTTTTGTTACTGAAATCAATATAGTATCGCAGAAGAAAATAGGAATAATAGTACATAATTCACAAATTGTTTATGGAATAATAAAATTTTGCTCCACTATAGGGAGCAAGTGTTTTATAGCAGAACATACACCAGGGCTTGCCCAGGAGAAAAAGGCTATAAGTGAGCTTTTATCAATGGGGGTAGACGGTATAATAATGGAGCCGACAGTTATTTCATTGGCCGATGATCTGCTTAAGGAGCTCATTAAAGAGAACTTTCCTGTTGTTTTTGTTGACAGGAGCATTGATATGGGTTTTCCTGTTCCGACTGTTATTACGGACAACAGCCAGGGTGGGAGACTTTTAGGTGAACATATGAGGAAAGTTCATAGGATTGAGTCGGCTATTTTTGTTACCAGTGAAGATCTTAATATTTCCAGTGTAAATGAAAGGTACGAAGGGATAAAAACCGGGCTCAGATTTTCTCCCACCATAATAAAAGTACCGGTGATAGACGGGGATTATAGCAATCTTATAACTCATCTGAAGAAAGAACATGAACAGGCTATTTTCTTTTGCAATGACATGATGGCCGTAAGAGGATACTCATTCCTTCTGAATAAAGGGTTTAATCTCCCCAAGGATGTTAAAATAATAGGGTTTGATAATGATTATGTTTCGAAAATCCTTGAACCTAAACTCACAACAGTTAAGCAGAATCTTCCGCAGCTTGGAGAGTATGCTGCTTCGATAATGGTTAGACTTATTAAGAAAGAACATGTAGAAGATGAAAACAGAATACCGGTTTCGCTTATAGTAAGAGCATCATGCGGTTGTATGGAGAATAAGGAGGATATCCATCGTGAATAAAAACAAAAGCAACGATATACAGCATTTAAAGCATATGCTTGCAGAAGTACTTCCTTACTGCATAGTGGAGTGCCAGGATATAAAAGAATGGATGTTTAACAACAATAAGATTAATTTTAATTTTAATTGGGAAAAGGAAACCTCTCCAGTAAGCTTTCAAAAACAGATTCTCCTGGAAAAATGTGAAAAAAATTACTCTGTCTATATGAACGGGTGGTTTGGAGGAGAAAGCCTTGTAAAAATTGACGGAAAATCTTTTGGAGAGATAAATGTTTTTCACAAAGAAATTAATCTGTCTTCTTTTGCTGACGGGAAGGAGCATGTAATACAGGTTTTTACCGTACCCAGAGGTCTTTTCGGAACAAAAGAGGAAGCCGTCTTCAGATATGCCCGTCTTGTGAAATACGACGATGAGCTCAAGAAGGCTGTCATATATGTAAACAATATGATCAATATTTCTCAGGAAAGCGAAAATGATAGTCTTTCATTAAAAATAATTGAATATACCGATGATGTTCTTTCAAGTGTTTATGTTCCCAGAGATACGGATAAGTACCTTCTAAATATTCTTGATAATCCTTCAATACTTTCTGATGTAACAAATGTATGGACACATCCTGAGTTTACAAGACCTTCTCACAGAGATAATTCAGAGGTCAAAAGGAACTTTTTTGGAAAATTTCCGGAGTATAAAAACGCTTTGGAAAAACTAAAAAACTTGTTCCCAAAGACAGGCAAAGTTTATGTTATGGGACATGCGCATATAGACTATGCGTGGTTGTGGCCGGTTGACGAAACGAAAAGGAAGATTGAAAGAACCTTTTCAAATGCTATACAGCTTTCAGCGAAGTATCCGGAGTTTATCTACAGCCAGTCTTCGGCTCAGATGTATAAAGACATAAAAGAGCTTTCTCCGGATGTTTTTGAGAAGATAAAAAAACTTGTGAAAGAAGGAAAATGGGAGCCTGCAGGAGGTATGTGGGTGGAATCAGATTGCAATGTTCCTTCTGCAGAATCTTTGATCAGACAGTTTTATTATGGTCAGACATTCTTTGAAAAAGAGTTTGGGAAAAGAGCCAATAACTGTTGGCTTCCGGATGTTTTCGGCTTTTCATGGATACTTCCCCAGATACTTAGGCAGGCCTGTATAAAGTATTTTGTGACTACTAAGCTTTTCTGGAACGATACAAATGACTTTCCATATGATGTGTGCAGGTGGAGGGGAATCGACGGATCAGATGTTCTGTATTACAGTTATAAGAATATGGAAGATGGATATAACGGCAAGATAAGTGCAAAGTCAATAATTAATACATGGAATAATTTTAGACAGAAAGGGGAGCTCTCATCAATTCTACTTTCTTTCGGATATGGCGATGGCGGAGGAGGCCCGACGGAAGAAATGTGCGAAAATTTTCATCCGCTTTCCCAGGCGGCTGGTATACCCCAAGTAGAGTACTCAAGCGCATCAGATTTTTTTGACAGGGTAGAAAAGGAAGTAGATTATTCAAAACTTCCGGTTTGGGATAGTGAGCTTTACTTTGAGCTGCATCGCGGAACCTACACCTCACAGGCAAGAACCAAAAGATTTCACAAACTAGCGGAGAACGAACTAAGAAAAGCCGAAATTCTAAATACTTTATTTAACTGCAATAATCAAAATTTTTTGGATAGTCAGTGGGAAGTGCTTCTCAGAAATGAATTTCACGATATTCTTCCGGGATCGTCAATCAAAGAAGTGTATGAAGATACCGAAACAGAGCTTAGTCAAGTAATACAAAAATCAGCAGAGCTATCTGAAAAAATAATTTCTGAAAAAGCTTCTGATAAAGGTCTTGCTTTGTTCAATCCGGCAAGCACCCATAATTATATAGTTTTTGAGCATGAAAAGAATATGAAAGTATTTTTTGAAGGTAAAGAGCTTTTAAAACAGAAAACTTTTGAAGGAAGATACCTGTACTTTATAAAAGAAAAAATCTCTGCTCTGGATTTGGTGAATCTGAGTGCTGTTCATGCAGATGAGCATAGCGAGAGTATAGTTTTTACAGATAGCAGACTGATCGAAAATGAGTTTATAAAAGCCACGATAAATGATGACGGAACGGTTGATATATACCATAAAAAAACCGGGAAAACAGTTTCTGACCATGGAATGAACAGACTTATGCTGTACAAAAACATACCGTATTACTGGGAAAACTGGGATATCGATAAAAATTACTATAAGTCGGGAGTTCAATTAAAGGCACAAAGCATAGAAACAGTTGAAGAAGGAGATATAAGAAAAGTAATCAAGGTTGAGTACCAGATAGAAAGTTCTAAAATAGAACAGTACTACATACTATATAAAACTGCCCAGTATATAGAAGTTGTTTCTAAAGCTGACTGGCACATGAGAAGAGCGCTTCTTAAGGCCATTTTTCCAACAAAGGTGCTCAACAGATATGCAAAGTACGATATTGATAACGGTTATATTGAAAGGCCTACCCACAACAATACCGTTTATGAAAAAGCAAAGTTTGAAGTACTCGGTCACAGATGGGTTGATATATCGCAGGAGGATTTTGGAGTATCAGTCATAAACGACTGTAAATATGGGCATTATGTTAAGAACTC
>CALMRR010000221.1 GCA_937871925.1 uncultured Petrotoga sp. | reverse complement strand
CTCCTTTCGTGGACTCTTATTCTAATTTTACTGAAAAATTCATACTTTTATTATAAAATTCCTATGAAATATCTTTCGGGGAGGTAGTTAACTTGCTTTTTGACAGTCATATACATACAACTTTTTCAACAGATTCGAAAATGAAGATTGAAGATGCTATAAAAAAATCTTCTCAAAATAATATCGGTCTGATTATTACCGAACACCTGGACTATAAGCATCCCAAAAAAAATCTCTTTATCTTTGATGTGGACAAGTATTTTGAGTCTTATCTTCCTCTGAGGTCAGCTTCACTTTATCTTGGCGTTGAGATGGGTATGAGGACAGACTGTCTTGAGGAAAATGTAAAAACTGTTTCAGATCATGAGTTTGATTTCGTACTTGGATCAGTTCATCTGGTGGACGGTATTGATCTTTTCCTTCCCTCTTACTACGAGGCTAAGACAAAACAGCAGGCATATGAGCGCTATCTTGAATATATATATGAGTGCCTCCGAGTCTACGATTTCATAGACAGTCTGGGTCATATAGATTATATAGCCCGCTACAGTCCATATCAGGATAAGGAATTTTACTACTCTCAACACTCGGAAGTTATAGACAGTATTCTTAAAATTCTTGCAGAAAATGGAAAGTCCATTGAGATTAACACCAGAAGATTTGAAAACCCTTCTTCAGTAATTAATCTTATTCCGCTTTATAAAAAATTCAGGGAATTGGGTGGAAAAACAGTCACTATAGGCTCTGATGCCCATAACGTCCAGACAGTATCAAAGGATTTGGATAAAGCCCTTTATATAGCTCAGGAATGCGGTTTGAAGCCTGTGTACTATAAAAACAGAACCCCGTTCTACTGCTTCTGAGAACGGGGATTATTAATAGTTCGGCATTACCTCCAGCTTAAGACCCCATGATATTCTGCGTCCGGGAAGAATTTCCATTACAGCATGGTTATTATAGGCTCGCATTATAGAATCATAGTATCCCGTAGACGGTTCAAGTGCGCAGTTGTACTGATTTTTGTATCCGCCCTCGTTTATCCAGACTCCTAGATACGGAATTTTTTTTTCATTGAAGTTCATCTTGCACAAAAGCCGGTTCTTATTAAGTGTAAGAGATGCCTCTCCTGTCTTGAGCTTTCCGTAAACATAGTATTTTTCTGTTTTATTAAGTATTGGCGGGCCTACTCTGTCCAGCCTGTAATCTCTTGCCTGAAGATCTTTGGTTACCGGAAAGCTGTGAAGTGTCCCGGCTTTTCCAAGAACAGAACTGTCATGCACATTTATCACTTTATCAGCAGGAAGAAAGATTTGGGTCATTTCATCACATGCGAGCAACCCATGAAATGCCCATATACCAAGTATGCTTTTTTTAGAGTTGTTTGTGATTACATAGTCAAGAAATATTTGATTGTTTTTTACTTCAATAACACGTTTGAATGAATACTCAAGCTCAGTACCGCCGACCTGTGTTATGACGCGAGAACGGTCTATGCTTGCGCTCCATGGAACAGACCACAGTTCGCCGTGATCCTTCAATGTAACCATATTTGAAATACCGTAAGGATACTCTGATACGTCTATGTTAGGAAACATTTCGTCTATTCCTGAAGTATCGTACTTTTCATAACTATCTCCATAAACAGGTATTCTGTATGGTTCTGACGGCTGAAAAAGAACCTCGAACTTCTGAGGTTTATAGATGATTGAAGCTATCTTGCCTCCTATTTCCGGAATAATTGTCATCTTTATATGATTGTTTTCGATAAATATACTGTCAAATCCTTGATAACTTCCCTGGAATATTCTCACAGTAACACCTCAGTATACTTTTCTGGTGCCATCATCGCTGATAATTGTATAAAAACCGGCTTGTATTCCTGTTTTTTCTGTGTACTGCCTGTCCACTTCACTTATAAACTCAGCAGAAAGAGCTTTGGCCACCAGGGCAATGGCACAGCCGCCAAAGCCTGCCCCTGTCATCCTGGCTCCTATACAGCCTTTTTGTTTGAGTGCGGAATCAACTATGGTATCAAGTTCAAAACCGGTTACTTCGTAGTCGTATTTTAAGGAAATATTAGACTGTATCATTAGATTTGAGAAGTTCATAATATCCCCATATTTAAGGCTTTCAACTGCTTTTAACACCCTTTGATTCTCTGTTATGGCATGTCTGCATCTTTTCTTTATAACCGGGTCTTTTACAGTGTCTTCAACCTGAACAAGAGTATATCCGGTTAAAGCTTTTTTTCCATACTTTCTGCCAAGCTCCAATAGTGCCAGATCGCATTCATCTCTTCTTTGATTGTACTTTGAGTCGGACAGCTCCCTTTTTTTGTTTGTATTCATTATAATAAGACTGTACTCTCCCATATACGCAGGAACATACTCATAAGCCATACTTGCACAGTCAAGCTTAACAGCAAACCCTTTCCTTCCCGTAGCAACGGCAAACTGATCCATTATTCCGCATTTTACACCGACAAAAATATTTTCAGCTTTCTGACATAGCCTTGCAATATGCAGCATATCTATCTTTGTTTCTTCCAAAATAGAGCTTAATATGACGTATGCCGTAAGCACTTCAAGACTGGCCGAAGAAGACAGACCGGCCCCCTGAGGAAGATCACTTTTTATTACCATATCAAATCCTTTAAAGCTGTATCCTTCTTCAATTATAAGTTTAACAACGCCCTTTGGATAGTCTCCCCAAGCGGGAGTTCCCCGAGCTATCTCTTTTTTTATATCTATAAGTACTTCATCTGCAGCATTATCAGAAAATATTCTTGTAATATCCGAGTCATTAAACGAAACACAGGCGCTTATTCCAAGAGATATAGCCATAGGAAAAACAAAGCCTCCGCTGTAGTCTATATGTTCGCCTATGAGATTTACTCTTCCGGGTGAAAAGAAGAACTCTTTTTTGAAAGGCTTTTGTCCGAATCTTTTATAAAAAAGTTCTTCCATCTCTTTTTTGTCTATCAAGTACCTCACTTCCTTTTGCAAAAGCTATATTTCTAAAATATCGCATATAAAAGAAAATACCTGTACTATACTTTCCGGGGATGAGTAGTCTATATAGATACTTACTCCTATTTTCTCATCCTTGATTAATGCTACTGCTTGTGCGAACTCCTGCTCATTGTTAAACTCAATATCCCTTGCACAGTCCTGTGTATATGCCTGTACCCCGTAAAGTGAAGATATTTTGATAATTTTTTCATACCTCAAGCTTAAAGGATCAATAAAAAACTCAAACCACACACAAAACAAGTCAAACCCTATATCACCTTTATCTGCAACTGTAATCACAGGAAGAGGATATCTTTGATATTCGTACCTGCCCTCTATCTTTATATAATGTCCGGA
Source organism: uncultured Petrotoga sp. (assembly GCA_937871925.1). Taxonomy (GTDB): domain Bacteria; phylum Thermotogota; class Thermotogae; order Petrotogales; family Petrotogaceae; genus UBA5851. The sequence goes on along the minus strand of CALMRR010000221.1, from coordinate 3,958 downwards.
ATAAATGCCGTAGCTTACTTTGCTTTGTTGTGAAGCAATTATTTTAAAAGTATCGTCGGCTGTAGAGTACAAAAAATTTAAATGTTTATGAAGCTCTTTCAGATCACTGGAGTTTGTCATTTATTTGACGGCATATGCCTGCGCGCATCCTCAAGAAAGCTTACTGCCTGCCTTAAATGAGGTATTACTATTGACCCTCCTACAATGAGAGCAATGTCAAATGCTTCAAAAAACTCTTCGTCTGTAACTCCGTTTTCTATACATGTCATTATATGATAGTCTATACAGCCTTCGCATCTTAAAACCATTGAAGCCACAAGTCCCATAAGCTCTTTATACTTTGTGCTTATTGCTCCGGGCTGATAAACTGCTCCGTCTATGTTGAAGAATCTTTTCGTATTGGTGGTTCCTTTTTCCAGAATCTTTTTGTTCATCTCTTCACGCCAGCTTATAAATTCATCATAAAGCATACTTGTCTCTCCTTATATTTTTTTTATAAGTTCGTGCTGCATGGTAAAAAGTTTGCATCCGAAAGAGTTTAGGAAACCATTTATGTTCTTATCTGAATCTTCCACGTTCAGGATACTTAAAGGTTTATCAGAAACGGCCAGACACGCTTTAAGCAAGAGTGTTCCGGCCCCGTTGCCTCTGAAGTTTTTCTTCACGGCAAGCTGTGCAAGATCTCCGGTTGAAGGATAAAGAACAGCATAGGCCATAAGCTCTTGTTTTTTATAAACCCCAAGAAAAGCTTTTTTATCCTCGCTTCTGTTGACAGAACTCTCAGAGTTCTGCCATGAAGGCTGAACATCCCAAAAAGACCGAAACTCTCTCCAGTTTATATAAGAAAGCTTTTCAACCCTCAGCTCCGTATCCTTCAATTTTTTTGCAGAACTGTAATCTTCCTTTGCCACTCTATAACAGTTAAAGCCACGTGAAACCTGAAAGCCTTTTTGAGTATATATATTAAAAGCTTTTTCATTTTCCTTGAGTACTTCAAGAACATATTTTTTTATACCGTTCTTTTTCATCTTAGGAATAAGAAAATCAAATATGCTGCCGGTTATTTTTTTTCCTCTGAACTCAGGTATAACTCCTGTTCCGGTATCGTATGCTGTCATTTCACCATTTATAATATCAACACCGTTTAGGATGAACCCTACAAGTTCCCGCCCTTCAAAACATCCTGCCGAAAGGCTGTACACTACTCCCCTTCTCTTAAGCATCTCATAAAGCTTCTCACGCGGCATATCTATTTTTATTGCATAATCAGAAAAAGCCTTTAAAAAGGCAGTATGTACACTATCAAAATCATTTTCGGACAGTACCCTGAAATCCATATTCTCACCTTAGTTTATAAAAATCTGTTTTTACATTCAGTTATATTATATCAAAAAATCCCCTTTTTAAAGGGGATTACATTGAAGGTTGCATTTCAAAAACAAGTATTCCGGCATTAATTCTTATGTCCATATCCGGATTAAGCCTGTCCTCCTTGAGATTGTATATGTGTGTACTGTTTATTCCGCCGCTTCTGTCCATTCTATAGGTGCTTTCTTTTTCAACGTTAAATTTTATATTGGATATTCCGGCTTTCATGTTTAGGATAATGGGCTCTTCTATCCTGCCGAAAGAACTTACACAGTTAATTACCCCGCAGTCTGCTTTTATTCTTTTTATGCTGTTATGCATATCGTCGGTTCTGAGATCAACCACTCCGGATTTAATCTGAATATAGTAGCTGTACTTTGCAGGAAGCTTAAGGGAAATACGTTTGTTGAGCTGAAGCATAGAATGAAAATCGTCTGTTGCAAATGTGATGGTCTTTCCTTCGTTTACTACTGCAAGCTTTCCGGAATCGATATTGTGGCTTCCCACTATCTCAGGTTCAGAAAGAGTATCGTCGGTAAGAATATCGATAGCTATCGACCCTGTTTCAAATATTATGGTTATCTCTTGGGCAGAACTGTCAAAAGTTTCATTTATACTGTCCTTATAGTATCCGTAATCATAGCTGTCACGGTTGATAAATGCATTTGGCGTAGGTGAGAACGGATTGAAGAAAAGCATGAGGACAAAGATAACCGAAAGACCCATGCTTATCCATTTTATCCACCTAAGTCCTTTTATAGTAGAAAGGATTCCCAAGCCTATAAAAATAAGTATTACCGGCCATAAAGAAAGAAAATTAAACATTACCGTGGTAAGAACTCCAAGAGAAAAACCATTTACTATAAAAAGTACTCCAAGTATTATGATAAATATAGCAAAGCCTATCATTATTTTTTCTCCTTTATGATCCTAAAGAAAATAACACCACCGATAGCTATAAATAATATGCCTATGAAAACCTTCCATGAGACATTAAAAAACCAGCTCAGATTAAAGAAGTTGTTGGCAATGAAGTACATTCCCATAAGAAGGAAAACTGCTCCTATAATCACCTTAACCATGCTGGAAACACTTTCATCGTTATCGCGCATGACTTTGCCGTCGGAACTTACATCATACATCTTCTCTCCGGTCTGAGGATTATAGTTATAGGATGAACCTGATTGCGCCTGGCTGTTCTGTGACTGCTGATAGGGCTCGGTTGGAATTATTATCATAGCTATTATATAAAGTATTATTCCAGCACCACCAGCAAATATCGAAGCAATCCACAAAAGTCTTACTAACGTAGGATCAATTCCGAAATACTCTGCTATGCCCCCGCACACTCCGTCAATTACTTTTTCTGTTCTGGATTTATAAAGTCTTTTGCTCATTTTTACCTCCCGATAGTCTGCTATTAAAGGCAGTTCTTAGTAGACAAATATTATCATTGTCATGAAAAGAATTCTTTTAATTTCTATTAAAAATTCACACAAAAACACTTCCCTAAAATAAATTCCATCAGGGAAGGTTCGTTATATTATCAGGTATGACCGGGATTATTTTTCACTATTTCGATGGCTTTCATCACTTCAACTTCCATCCTGGCCAGATCCTGAAGCTTTATTTCAACTATTTTGTTGATTACTCTCTCTTCTTCGGACACCACGTATAATGGCGGAAGATTGTTGAGGGCAATGGCAATGATCTTCAGAAAACACTTTTCACAACGGCACACGTTCACCGAGGGATCAGAAAGTATAGATTGCAGAACATACCTTACCTCATCTTCCATAATGTTGAAAAGGAATGGCTTTTGAGTTTTTTCAGGCATAGAATCCCCCCATAGCAATACTAATCATAACAGCTAAAGACGGCTGTTTTAAAACAAGATATCACTATAACTAGGAAATCCGGCAAGTCCGCGGGCTTTCATGACCGCATTTATAACTGCTTTCTGAACAGCTCTTGCCGCCAGTACACCCACTACGTTTATATCTGCTTTTACTTCCCCCGTGCTTAATGTAAATATGGTATCTCCATCAAACATTGTGTGAGACGGTCTTATTGATCTGGCATAACCGTTATGTGCAATGCTTGATGTTTTCTTGGCCTGTGCCTTGGTAAGTATAGCATTGGTAAGCACACAGCCTATGGTTGTGTTACCGGAAAAAGGATTCAACCCATCTTTATAACTGTCTATAATAGCCTGTTCGCTGTTTATAAACCTAAAAGGATCTTTTTCATATGCCCCGGCTATTATCCTGTTTTCTTCATCTACCACATCACCAAGGCAGTTTACGGCAACGACAGCTCCGACAACCAGATCTCCAGTCTGTATAAAAACTTCACCCAAACCACCTTTCATAGCTTTATCCATTCCAAAAACCTTTCCTACCGTGGCACCGGTTCCTGCCCCGATACTTCCCTCTTCAATAAAATTTCCGGCATTAAGACATGCCTCATACCCCATCTCTTTATCGGGTCTTATTTTATAATCTTTACACGTAAGATCAAAAAGAACTGCTCCGCTAACTATAGGAACCTTTGTAACTCCTGCATCAAAGCCTATTCCATTTTCCTCAAG
>CALMRR010000220.1 GCA_937871925.1 uncultured Petrotoga sp. | reverse complement strand
TTAAGAAGATTTTTCTTTATCTGGTGCATGCTGTACCTCTCAAGTCCGATTCTGAACATAACAATTACTGATATAAATGAGAAAAGTATTATCAAAAGAAAAGGAAGTGTTATTCTTCTGGTTATGGTGGTCTTCAACTGTATTCACCTACTCCTGAGAAATACGGTAACCATATCCCCATATGGTTACTATCTGTACTTTTGAGCCGCAGTTTTCAAGCTTTTTCCGTATTCTTTTAAGAACATCATCGATAACCCGGGTATCTTCGTTTTCAGAAAATCCCCATATTGCTTTGAGAAGTTCGGCTTTTGAAACAAGTTTATTTTTGGCATTTAGCAAGTAGAGCATAAAATCATACTCCTTTGCTGTAAACTCAAGGTTTTTACTGTCTTTGTAGATGTTTCTTTCGTTTGGTTTTATCACAAGATCCCTATACTTAACAGTGGTATCAGTACTTTCAATATAGTATTTATCGTCCGTACGCCTGAAAAGCGATCTTACTCTTGCCATAAGTTCTCGGGGACTGAATGGTTTTGATATGTAATCATCACTTCCTATCTCAAGTCCCACTACTTTGTCTATGTCTGTATCTTTAGCAGAAACCATTATTATGGGAATCTTGCTTTTTTTCCTTATTTCTGTGCAAAGTGAGTATCCATCCATACCCGGCATCATTACATCTATTATAAACATATCGGGCTGATTGGCTTGGAACTCTTTTAAAGCCGAAAACCCGTCTTTGAAAGTTCTGACTATGTACCCTTCTTTTAAAAGATACGATTTTATGAGTTCCAGTATTTTTTCTTCGTCGTCCACTACATAGATGGTTTTTATATCCGGCATACTGTCCTCCTTTAAAATCACTTTACTTAAGTATATTTTAACATACTAGAAAGTTCTTTTCCATTTCTCACAATTTTGCCAGATTCTCATATTTTTTTGCTACAGTACTTATATATAATAAAAGCATAAATATAATTAAGGAGGATGGTGAAAGTATGAAAAAAACAGTAAGTATTTTCATGGTGTTTGCTCTTGTGCTTGTTTTTTCTTCTGTAGTGTTTGCAGATGATGCGGCAAGAAATTTTGGTCCGGCAATCAGAAACAACAATAATCAAGCGAACTATCAGAATTTACAGCAGAAGCAGCAGTTGTTTAAGAGATACCAGAACTATCAGAACAATAAAAATACCTGTCCGTTTATGGTCCCTGCACCGAAAAATAACATAGCTCCTTCCAGACAGATGCCGTTATACCGTGGAATGATGCTTTATAAAAGAATGGATAATGCAAAAGACCTAATTTCCAAGGCAAAGAACTTAAAGAGTAATGCTCTTGGAGTTTTCAGCCAGATCAAAGAGTACTCAAAACAGATGAATGAAGCTCTTAATTCTAATGACATTGAAAAAGCCAAAGAACTTTCTTCAAAGATGGAAGAACTTTTGAATAAGGTAAATTCAAAATTAACTCCCGATGCATCCTCAACAGCCCCCAAAGAGAATGAAACCCAAACCCCAAGTAAAGATAAGTAAAAAATAAAACAGCCTTTTAGGCTGTTTTATTTTTAAAAAGTATCAGGTAAGCTGTAAGCCGGATTCTGTCTAGCCTGACCATCTATCTAAGCGATCTACCTGAAAGGTATGAGTAAAACTCAATTCGGCGGGCATCCTATGACCTTTCGTTTTGATCTTGCTCAAGACGGAGGTTACCAAGCAGCCAGGTTACCCTGACCCTGGTGGGCTCTTACCCCACCTTTCCACCCTTGCTCTTTTTCAGAGCGGTTTACGTTTCTATGGCCCTTACCGAGAATCACTTCTCCCAGTCGTTAACTGGCGTCCTGCCCTATGAGTCCGGACTTTCCTCAGGACAGACTTTCTCTGCCTGCGGTCAGACACTCCAACCTGATTATCTGTTTAAATAATTATAGTATTTTCCCTGATAAGTATTTCTTCTCTCCAACTCTTTTTCCACGTAATTGAAAAGCTCCAGTTTTTTCATTCCCCAATTTCCGTGCATAACTCCTTCGCTTGGAGGCTCTGAAACCAGACGGTGCACAACTATAGCCGGATCAAGATACTCCAAAAATAGTATAAGACGGTCTATATACTCTTCAAAGCTTACCGGAGATATTTCTTTTTGTTTATACATACGTCCAAGTTCTGTATTTTCAAGGTAGTAAAGAGAATGCAGCTTCACACCGCTAATACCCAGTGCCGAACTTGACTTGGCCATTTCTATCACATCATCATAACTGTCACATGGAAAGTCCACTATAAAATGTGTTACTACATCAAGACCTTTTTTCTTGCTTCTGATAACCGCATCAATATACTCAGCATACGTATGACGGCGGTTGAAGCGTTTAAGAGTATTAGGGTTTACACTCTCAGCCCCGTACTCTATAAATATCCCGTACCTGTCTTTATACGAGGATACAAGCTCAAGCACCTCATCTTTGACGCAGTCCGGACGTGTGGAAATATCAAGAATTACTATTCTGTCATCGCAAAGTCCGCTGTCATATATCTCTTTAAGTTTTGAAACGGGAGCATATGTATTCGTGTTGGACTGAAAGTAGAGTATGAACTTCTCAGCACGGTTTGAATACTTTTCAATCATAAGGCTTACCTGCTGCTGTATTGAGTAGCCTGAACCGAAAGAGGCAAAGCCGCTTCCCGTGGCATCACAGAAAAAACAGCCTTCCTTTCCTTTTTCACCGCTTCTGTTTGGACAAGAAAAACCCGCATCAATTGATATTCTCTGAACACGCTGCCCGTATAAACCCTTCAGATATGTACTGAGCTTATTATACCTTTCCATCTTACCTGTAATTGCTCAGCTTATATCTTAGATCGTCGATAGAAGGTTTGTCCGTCCCAACTACAATAAACATTATCTGTTCTATTCCGGTAAACCAGCAGGCATAAATCTTTTCTTTATAAGTTATGTCTATCTTACCGTAAATCAGTGGCAGGGCAGAAGTCGCTGATTTAAGATTAGTAGAGTAATCAGATATAAAACGATACCAAAAACCGGTAAGATCTATAAGACTGTCAAATTTAACAATATATAGATCATAATCAAAACCATCCGTGGAAGCTTTAAGCGAAACTATACTGCACTTTTCCGGAAGATCTGTTTCTATAAGCTTGCCTGACCTGGAAATCTCTCTTGATGTCACAGTATAGTTTACAGGACTGAACTCTATATAATCTTCAAATCCTTTTGCAATACTAATTACCGGGAATAACAGGGTTACCGTTAAAAGTACTTTCAATACGGATAAATGATTTCTGGAACTTTTCGTAAATATCACTCTCCTTAATTAACGGATAAGTGCCGTTGTAATATATCCATTCTCCGTTTACCATTGTTGCAAAAATTGAATCCGAGCCGGTTGAGTATACAATATGGGATTTCAGCCTCTGAAGATCAGTTGGATAAAAAGAAGGTTTTGAAATATCAAAAACCGCCAGATCAGCATAATATCCTGGTTCTATCCTTCCCATCTTTTTTGCGAAAGCATACCCGCCGTTTTCCCAGGCCATCCTAAGCACATCATTTATCTTTACCTGTGAAGGCGAGTACTTTGATTTCTGTGAAAGCGCCATTATCTTCATCTCGCCAAGTATATCCAACGAGTTATTGCTTGCGGCACCATCGGTACCTATCGTTACATTAACATTCTCATCAAGCATGGCAATCACCGGAGCCGTACCGTTGCCTAATTTCAGATTGCTGCATGGATTATGGACAACCGTTACGTTTTTGGCCGCAAGAGTTTTGATATCCTGCATGTCAACCTGAACACAATGTGCTGCAATAAGTTTTGTATCAAAAATGCCGGTTTTATCAAGGTCATCAAACGTATAGCTTTCTTTTTCCCAGGCTGATTCATAAATATGCATCTGCACTGATGCTCCCAGTTTCTTCGCCAGAGATGCAACTTCAGCCAGTCTTTCCATAGGAACAGTATACGGAGCATGCGGCCCAAAACCAACTTCTAAAAGGTTTTTATATCCGTTATACCTATTATATGTATCCATCGTTTCATCAAGACGCCTGTCCCAACCTTTCTGATCGTCAAAGGACAGACCCCTGCTGATACAACCTCTCATACCGATATCTGAAAAAGCTTTGCATATACTGTTCGTAAAGAAGTACATATCAGCAGAAAAAGTTATACCTTTTGCAGACATCTCCATAAGTGCAAGCATGCTGGCATAATAGACAGATTCATCATCAAGAAGCTCTTCTCTTGGGAGCATATTGTCAAAAAGCCATTCTTTAAAGTTCATATCGTCGGCGACACCTCTAAAAAGTGTCATTGCCACATGTGAATGAGAATTTATAAAACCTGGTGTTATAAGTTTACCACTCATATCCCATACTTCAATCTCTTGAAAGTTCTTTTCGTTGTACCCGTTAGGAAAAACCTGTAGAATTTCATTTTCAGATATAAGTATGTCAGCTTTTTGAACCGGGAAATCAGCTGATATTATGATATAAGCATTTTTTAAAAGCTTTTTTTTCATAAACAACTCTCCTCCGTTTTTTATATATTTTAACACTTTTTGGATTTTTTTCATCCTGTTTGTATTAAATATAGGTTAAGCTTATTCAGAGAGTATGTGTTCTAACTCTGTCTGCGCCTGTTCATAAGACAGAGGATTATAAAAAAGCATTCTGTCTTCAGACTTTATGATTGATACCTTTATATTTTTGCACTTTTTAATCTTATTTACCGCCTGATCATTAAGAAGCGTGTCTCTAGGCGTCCTAAGCACATATACAGGCATGTTTAGCCTGTCGGTATTATCGAGTATAAATTCGGTTTCCTTTATAACTTTCTTTATCAGAGGCTTTTCAAAGCTCTTATTTATATAAGGATCCTTGTACATCTTGACTCTTATATCCCGACGGAGATTAAGCTCATCTATTCCTAAAGAATCATATGAACTCTCTCTGTCAAGCAACAGTGGCGATGAGAGAATGAGCTTTGAAGGTTTTTTTTCGGTCTTAATTGAAAACGATGCAGCGATTACGGCACCTAGGCAGCTTCCAAAAAGAACATAATCAGAAGAGACTGTCCTTTCAAGAAACTCAAATACACTGTAAAAATCCAGAGCTTCTTTAGCAGCATAAAGATTACCAAATCCCTGCATTCCTATCAGATGAGCTTTGTAGCCATTATCACTAAGCCTCTGGGCTGTCTTTTCGTAGACTCCAGGATATTCAAACAAACCATGTATAATGAAAATATCTTTTTTAAAGTCCAAACGGTTAAGGATATATCTGTATGAAATATTTTCCATTTAATATCTCCCCAAAAATATCAGATCTTCTGTTTTTCTACCGCTTCATAAAGATCCTGGTTTTCTGTATATTTTTTCATTAAATTCATGAAAAATGTCAGAGCTTCCTCAACATTTACATCATTTATAAACTGTCTGAGTATAAACATGTTTTTCATGTTTTTTTCTGAGAGCAACAGTTCTTCCTTTCTTGTTCCCGACAGTTTAAGGTTTATAGCCGGGAATATGCGTTTATCTGAAAGTTCTCTTGAGAGAATCAACTCCATATTTCCTGTTCCTTTGAATTCTTCAAATATAAGCTCATCCATCTTTGAACCTGTGTCTACAAGGGCAGTTGCGATTATTGTAAGACTTCCGCCTTCTCTTATCTTGCGTGCAGCTCCGAAAAACTTTTTTGGAAAGCTTAATGCTGCAGGATCAACACCCCCGCTCAAAAGCTTTCCGCTTGAAGGAACCACAAGGTTATAGGCTCTTGCAAGCCTTGTAAGGCTATCCATGAGGATAACCACATCATGCCCGAACTCTACAAGCTTTTTAGCAAGATGCAGGGTCATTTCCGCAACTTTTATCTGATCCTTAGGATCCATGTCAAAGGGAGCGGCAATAACCTTTGCATTGACAGTATCCTTTAGATCGGTCACTTCTTCAGGTCTTTCATCTATTAAAAGTACGAATCTTTTCGTATTCGGAAAATTTTTGGCTATGGAGTTGGCAGTATCTTTAAGAAGAGTTGTTTTTCCAGCCTTGGGGGGAGCAACAATAAGTGTTCTCTGCCCAAAACCTATAGGAGATATCATATCTATTATCCTTGCACTTATTGGTCCGGATTTATTCTCAAGCCTCATCTGTCTATCAGGGTACTCGGGAGTAAGGTTTTCAAATGAGATTCTGTCCCTGGCTTTTTCGGGAGCCTGATAGTTTATTGCTTCAATTCTTAAGAGAGCAAAGTATTTCTCACCGTCTTTGGGCGGTCTTACCTGTCCTGCAATCACATCACCTGTAAAAAGATTGAATCTTTTTATCTGTGTGTTTGAAACATAAATATCGTCACTGCCCTGGAGCAGTGAGTTATCAATGCTGCGTAGGAATCCGTATCCATCAGAAAATATTTCCAGTATTCCTTCATGGAAGAAGTACCCTATCGATTCTGTCTGTTTTCTTAGTATTGAAAATATAAGTTCATGAT
>CALMRR010000219.1 GCA_937871925.1 uncultured Petrotoga sp. | reverse complement strand
ATGTAAAGATATCCTTTTTTATTGACTGCGATAGGAAGATCTTTCTCAATTTCTTCTTCTTTCAGTCCAAGTGCTTGCGCAAACTCATTATGCTTGCCTTGGAATGTTTTTTCAATATCCGGAGTATCCATCTGAAGAGATACTCTTGAATACTCGTTTAACCTTTCAACTTTTATTCTTAATGCTCCCACATCAGCTTTCTGAGTCAGAGAAGTCTTATGCGGCATATTGTTTATTTCTGAGTATGCATATGCCGCGGCAATGCTTGCATGTCCACACATATTTATGGGCTTTTCAGGTGTAAAAAATTTTATCTTATAGTCATAACTGTTGGTTTTTTCGTTTATTATAAATGCTGTTTCTGAAAGTCCGTTAATTTTTGCTATTTTCTGCATATCTGTTTCACTTATATCTTCTGCTCCATATACAACTGCTGCAGGATTTCCGTACCCAGGAACGCTAGAAAATGAGTTTATATAAAAAAACGGATATTTTCTCACCGGCTCTCTCCTCCTTAAATTTCATAAGGTTTTTCTGTTTTCTTTCTTCTTAAAATACCACTCTCGCTTACTATCATATCTGCTTGAACATCATGCTCTTCATGGAATACATCCTGCACAATCTGAAAATCAAATACGCTACCTATTAATACTGTTTTCGAATTTTCGGAAAAATACCTGTCATAATAACCTCCGCCGTATCCCAGTCTGTAAAAATTTCTGTCAAATGCAACAGCAGGAAGAATAAACACATCTATTTTTTTCTCCTCTTCGCCCATTGGTTCCATAATACCAAACTTTCCCGGTCTGAAATCTTTTTCAGAACATGCTCTTCTGAAAATCATTTTCTTTGCTGATATAAAAGGAAAAACCACTTTTTTGTCATTCACGACAACTCTAAACAGCTCCGAAAGATCTGCCTCTTTTCTGAAGGAACTGTACAGTGCAATAGTTTCATAGTTAAGCTCTGATAGAACTTTAAGCAGATTAGTACAGATGCGGCTGCTTTTTTCCACGATCTGCTGAGCATCAGTATTAATTCTCTTATCTAAAATAATACTCCTCAAAGTTTTTTTATCCATATCCGCCTCACTTATCTTAATCTTCAGTTAATTATCTTCCTATATAATTAATGATAACATAAATTATGCCAAAGTACTTCCTACACTATAAAAAACGGAGGTAATAAATGCTTACGACTGGCGGTATACTAACTCTGCTCTATTTTATTGTTTTTCTTGTGCTGATAAAAATAGCTCCATTTACTATGACTGCT
>CALMRR010000218.1 GCA_937871925.1 uncultured Petrotoga sp. | reverse complement strand
AAGGAAGAAAAGTGGGACTTCTTGATATAGATCTCCACGGACCAGATGTTGTAAGAATGCTTGGAGGTGACAGTGCAAAACCTTATCAGGTTGGAAACGATGTCCAACCGCCCGAAATAAATGGAATTAAGGTAATATCAACTTCCCAGTTCCTTAAGGATGAGACTTCGCCTATTGTTTGGAGAGGGCCTTTAAAAACATCTGCAATACTTGAGTTTCTCGGTGATATAGCTTGGGGAGAGCTTGATTATCTTATAATGGACTGCCCTCCCGGTACAGGCGATGAGCTTCTTACTGTTTTCCAGAACTTCAAAGATATTGATGGTACTCTTATAGTAACAACACCCTCCGTAGTTTCACAGGATGATGTTGAAAAAGCCATTAATTTCTCTAAAATGATGAATGTAAATATCCTTGGTCTTGTAGAAAATATGTCATACTTTGTATGTGAAAAATGTGGAGAAAAACATTATATATTCGGACAAGACGGCGGAAAAACTCTTGCAGAAAAGTACAATCTTGAGCTTCTTCAAGAAATACCCATAAATAAAATTATACGAAGCAATATGGATAAAGGCCAGCCTGCAGCTTATTTTGGCGTTCCTGATACAGTGGCACCTTTTATCAACCTCGCCAAAAAGATTATCGGAAAAACAGAAAAATAAAGCCGGAGGTTATTATGTCTAGAATAAAAGGAATGTCCATGGAATGGTCTGACTTTAACTTAATATTTATTGATCAGAGAAAGCTTCCTTTGGAGGAAGTTTATGTACAGTGTACTACTTATACTCAGGTAGCCACAGCGATAAAAGACATGATAGTAAGAGGCGCTCCTGCGATAGGTGCAAGTGCAGCTTTTGGATATGTTCTGGGAGCAAAAGAGTTTGAAAAGAAAACCAAAGACAGTTTTATATTAAAAATGGCAGAAGTAAAAAATGTATTAGCTGCAACAAGACCTACCGCTGTAAATCTATTTTGGGCGCTTGAACGTATGGAAAGAAAAATGAAGACCACTATTTTTGAAAATACTCCATATGAAACCGTAAGAATTTTGGAAGATGAAGCTATTGCAGTAGCCCAGGAAGATATAAAGGTTAATCAAACCTTAGGTGAGTATGGTGCGCAGCTTATTAAGGACGGCGATACCGTATTAACTCATTGTAATGCAGGAGCACTTGCAACCTTTGATTATGGAACGGCACTGGGTGTAATAAGAGCTGCAGTTAAATCAGGTAAAAAAATCAAAGTTTATGCCGATGAAACGCGTCCATATCTTCAGGGGGCAAGGCTTACAGTATGGGAATTGATGAAAGATAATATAGATGTCACCTTGATTTCTGATAATATGGCAGGCTGGGTAATGCACAAGGGACTGATAAACGCTGTAATTGTTGGTGCTGATAGAATAGCTGCCAACGGAGATACAGCAAACAAGATTGGTACATATTCTGTTTCAATTCTTGCAAAATACCACTCAATACCTTTTTATATTGCTGCTCCGGTTTCAACCATAGATATAAAATCTGAAACTGGCGATGATATTCCTATAGAGGAAAGAGATCATAATGAAGTACGTTACTGCCATAAGCTTAAAATGGTCCCAGACAGCGTAAAGGTGTTCAATCCTTCTTTTGATGTTACTCCTCATATAAACATAAGCGGTATTATAACAGAAAAAGGAGTATTACGGGCACCATATGATCTGAGTATTAAAAAAATTTTGCTTTAATATATGACGGAGCGATCTTTCGCTCCGTTTTTTGCTGGTCGCTCCAATATATCTTCATTTCATGCAGAGATATATTCTTTTTATATTTTTTTTTGTTATAATAATTTCGCAATATTTTCATCTATTATCCAATAG
>CALMRR010000217.1 GCA_937871925.1 uncultured Petrotoga sp. | reverse complement strand
CTCTTCATTTTTGAAAGTTCACGGGACAAAGCACTCCTTTCAACATTAAGGTACTCTGCCATTGAACTTCTATCATGAGGGATGGAGTTTTTTTAAGTCTTTATATTCTGCTCTATTTTACTTTATTGACATTTCCCATCTTAGCAATGTATAATTAGATCGTCTAATGTTATTAAATCATCTTAAAACTTTGCATAAAAATAACATTATATAACTTTTATAAAAATTAGACTACTGCTAAGGAGAGAAAATATGCGTTACGATGCTATCATAGTCGGTGCAGGAATGGCAGGTCTGACTGCAGGAGCATATCTTTGTAAAAACGCACACAACATACTTATTATTGAAAAATCAGAAAAAACCGGCGGTCTTGTAACTTCCTTCGAAAGAGATGGTTTTACGTTTGATGCTGGAATAAGAGCCTTTGAAAATTCAGGAATAATATTTCCTATGCTCCGGCAGTTGGGTATTACCGTTGATTTTATAAAAAATCCTGTTTCGTTAGGCATAGAAAGAGAGTTTATCTATCTTAAGACTAAAGAGAGTATAAAAGATTATCTTGAACTTCTTCTAAAAAACTTTCCTTCTCAGGCAGAACAAATTGAGCAAATCATCAACGAAATAAAAAAAGTAATGAACTACATGGATGTCCTGTATGGTATAGACAATCCTTTGTTTATGGATTTGAAGCATGATAGGGACTATCTGACAAAAACTCTTCTTCCTTGGATGATAAAGTACGCTAAAAACATCAGAAAAATTGAAATGCTCAATATGCCTATAAAGGAGTATCTGCTAAACTTTACTCAGAATATGCAGCTTATTGATACGATAACTCAGCATTTTTTTGCAGATACCCCAGCTTTCTTTGCACTAAGCTATTTCGGTCTCTATCTGGATTATTCTTATCCCAAAGGAGGAACGCAAACCCTTGCATCTAAGATGACTTCTTTTATTCGTCAAAACTCTGGTAAAATACTTTTAAAAACGGAAATATCGCAAATTGATTCTGAAAGAAAAAAACTATTTTCGTCTGATTCGCAGGAGTTTGAGTATAATCAGCTTATATGGGCTGCCGATCTGAAAAATTTTTACAGAAATCTGAATAAAAACTCTTTGAAAAATCTAATCAGTAATAAAAAATCAGAAAAGACCTACAATGAGATTATGAATGCAGATGCTTCGGAATCTGTATTAACGCTGTATCTTGCGGTAGATCTACCAAAAGAAGTGTTTGAAAGTGTTTTTGGAGCCCATTGCTTCTACACACCACAAAAAACAGGTCTTTCTCATATTGCCTCTCTAAAAAACAGCATAAGCAATACCGAAGATCTTTCCGGTTATTTATCCAAGTATCTTGAGTTGACCACATACGAGATATCATGTCCTGCTATACGTGATAACAGTCTTGCTCCACAAGGGAAAACAGGTCTGATAATAAGCACTCTTCTTGACTACGATCTAGCCAAACTTGCAGAGCAGAAAGGATGGTATGAAGAGTTTAAAGCGTTATGTAAAGACAGAATTATTGATGTGCTGGATAAAAGTATTTTAAAAGGGTTAAAATCCAAAGTAATTTTTGGAGTAATATCCTCTCCGCTCACACTGGAAAAGATAACTTCTAATACCAGAGGGGCAGTAACAGGCTGGGCATTCAAAAACAATCCTGTACCTTCAGAAAACAGGATGCGAAGTATCAAAAAATCTATTTTTACCCCCTTGAAGGATATTTATCAGGCCGGACAATGGACTTTCAGCCCATCCGGACTTCCTATATCCATTCTTACAGGAAAACTTGCTGCTGATAAAGTTCATAAGAAGTTACACAAGTTTCAGAGGTGACGTCATGATTTTTACATTAAGCCTTATAGTGACAGGATTAGTATGCGGTTATCTGCTGTTCATTCATTTTCCTTTTCTTAGTGAAACTTACAGCAAAAAAAAATTATCTAATCTTACAATAATAATTCCCGCAAGAAACGAACAGGAAAATCTTTTAGGCATACTGAGAGATCTTAAACAGCAGACAGTTGAAATTTCAGAAATAATCTGTGTAAATGACTGTTCTTCGGATAATACCGCCGAAATTGCAAGTAGTAACGGAGCAAAAGTCATTAATATTGAAAATAAGCCATGTGAATGGATTGGAAAATCCTGGGCATGTTTTGAAGGAGCCCAAGCTTCAAAAAGTGAAGTCATACTTTTTTTGGATGCAGATGTAAGACTTGCCCCATCAGCAATAGAAAAACTGCTATGCGAGTATACGAAAAACAGATGCCCTATTTCTGTTCAGCCTTTTCATACTGTCGTAAAACCTTATGAACAGTTTTCTTTATTTTTTAATCTTATTGAGATTGGAGCAAATGGTGTTACGACAGCTATTAAAGGCAAAAATGCCGGTCTTTTTGGACCTGTGATTATGATTGACCGTCTAACTTATTTTAGTATCGGAGGACATAAAAGCGTACGTACAAGCATTGTAGATGATATTGACATGGGAAGAGTACTCAATGAAAAAAATATAAAGTACAAGCTTTTTCTTGGAAACCGGGATATCTGTTTCAGAATGTACGGCAACGGTCTTAGATCTTTAGCACAAGGGTGGACAAAAAATTATGCAACAGGTGCAGCTAAAACCCCTTTAAGCTTATTTTTCTTGACTTTTCTGTGGCTTTCTTCGCTGATATGTCTGAGTATATACCCTGTATATACATTTTTTACGGCAGATTATTATGCTTTTGCCATCTATTTTTTGCTTTATACTGTAGCTGTTGTTCATCTGTTAAAAATTACAGAAAAAATCGGTTCATTTGCTAAAATATCAATTGTTTTATTCCCTGTTCAACTTCTTTTTTTTCTTTATATATTTTTTGTCTCTGTTCTGAAAAAAATACTGCGCCGTGAAGTGATATGGAAAGGCAGAAAAATAAAACTGGAGAAGTGATTTATGCAGATCTTCTTTCTTCCGCAATGGCTTACTATACTTTTGTGCTTTGCTTTGTGGCCTGTAATTCAAGTTTCCATAGCCATCCTGTGCACAAAAATACCACAAGCAAAGCTCTCATATTCATCCGGAATTTTTAAGTCTCACCGGTGGGAAAAAAACGGTTCCATTTACGAGACATTATTAAAAGTAAAAAAATGGAAAAAGTTCTTACCTGACGGTGGAGCAGTAATGAAAAACGGGTACCGGAAAAAAAGACTTCGGAATTATTCTGTTTGCGAACTTGAAAAATTTTTAGCAGAGTCTTGCAGGGCTGAACTGGTTCACCTTCTTGCAATTCTTCCGTTCTGGATTTTTGGTTTTTTCGCTCCTATAGAGATACTGGTATATATGTTAATTTATGCCCTTTCTGTAAATTTACCCTGCATAATTGTGCAGAGATATAACAGACCAAGAATATTGCATTTGATGGAAAAAATAAAGCTTAAAGTTTCTGATTGTGATAAAATACTGTAAAAGAAAGGAAAAAGAGGTGCTACTATGATAAAGGTAGTTGCAAAAAATTACGTTCGTCAAAACGATTTAGCACAAGTTGTGGAACTTTATAGGGAACTTATAGAACTTACCAGGAAAGAAAAGGGCTGTATCAGGTACGAGCTTTATCAGGATGAAAAGGATCCTTTAAGCATAGCTATGATAGAAGAATGGGCAACGAAA
Organism: uncultured Petrotoga sp.; assembly: GCA_937871925.1. Classification (GTDB taxonomy): domain Bacteria; phylum Thermotogota; class Thermotogae; order Petrotogales; family Petrotogaceae; genus UBA5851. The sequence goes on along the minus strand of CALMRR010000217.1, from coordinate 4,779 downwards.
GAAGATCTTGAAAGACACTTATCCTCAGACCATTTCTTAAGACTTGTACCTCAAATAAGAGAGCATATGCAAAAGCAGACAGATATGGGAGTTTATAATAGGCTTATATGATTATTAGGTTAGATTCATTACAGGGGGGAAGAAGATGGAACAGCTTTTTTATCAGGAAAGAGAGATTTTTGAAGAAGTAGACTTATGTAGAAAAGATGGTTTACTTAACAGAGAAAGTATAGGATGGGCAAGAAATTCAGTTATCAACTGCAATCTTTCCGGCAGATGGCTACGGAAAAAGAAATGGAACTACTGGTATATCATGGGTTCAGACTGTCTTTTTTCGGTTACAGTATCGAATATTGATTACGCCGGAATGGTTTTTGCTTATTTTTACGATAGAAAAACACGACGGTTTATAGAGAAAACTGTTATGACTCCTTTCGGAATGGGCTGCAAAATGCCTTGCCAAGTCAATAAAACTGTTACTTTTGAGAATTCTTTACTTAAAGTAAAAATACTTTCAGAAGGAACAGATACACATATTTTTTTCGAAGATACTGATTTTAAAAAAGAAAAAATATTTGGCGAGTTTGTCATAAAACCTTATAACGATCAAGAAACACTTAATGTAGTTATTCCATGGAATGAAAGAACTTTTCAGTTTACATCCAAACAAATAGGTCTGCCCGTAGAAGGAACCCTTACCTTGGGAGACAAAACATATTTTTTCAACTCAAAGGATTCTTTTGCATGCCTTGACTTTGGAAGGGGAGTATGGCCATACAAGGTAAATTGGAATTGGGCAAGCGGCTGCGGAAAGTTTAATGGCAGATCTGTGGCTGTTAATCTTGGAGCAAAATGGACCGACGGCACAGGAATGACAGAAAATGCACTTTTTATTGATGGTAAATGTATAAAACTGAGTGAAAATGCTGTTTTTGAGTACGATAAAAATAATTTTATGAAAGCTTGGAACCTTAAGACCGCCATATCGGACAGGGTTAATCTTGTTTTTACTCCTGAGTATGAAAGAGTCGCCAAATCTAAAATGCTTTTTCTTGAATCTGAAGTCCATCAGATGATCGGTGTTTTCAACGGATATGTAAAAGACGAAACAGGGCAGAAAATCTCTGTAGAGAATATGAGCGGCTGTTCCGAAGAACATTTTGGAAAGTGGTAGCTTCAGTAATTATGTCTTTTGAAGATTTTTTTCAAAAGACATTTTTTTTGCTTGACAAAATCAAAAGAAAATAGTACAATACTCATGTACTTAGTTAGTTGAGTAATTAACTAAGAAATGGAGGTGAACAGATGAAATTCGATGAAACATCAACTCAGCCCATATTCTTGCAGGTAGCGGAGCTCATTGAAGATATGATTCTTCAACAGACGCTTAAAGAAGAGGACCAGATCTTTTCAACCAATCAGCTGGCACAGACATACAATATAAATCCCGCCACAGCAAGAAAAGGGTTTTCAATCCTCACGGATGAAGGGATTCTCTACAAGAAAAGAGGTCTTGGAATGTACGTAAGCTCGGGAGCACTGACAAAAATAAGAGAAAAAAGGAGAAGAGAGTTCTTGAACGACTTTATAAAAAAACTTATGACTGAAGCAGAAAAACTTGGAATTAAAAAATCAGAGCTTATTGAAATGATAGAAAGCTACAAGGAGGAGAAAAAATGAATCAGGCAATAGAAATTAATCTTCTTAATAAATTTTACGATAACTTCCATGTACTGAAAGATATTTCCCTTTCCATACAGGAAAACAGAATATACGGATTGATTGGCAGAAACGGCGCAGGAAAGACAACTCTTATGAAAACAATTGCAGGTCAGATATATTATAAATCCGGTTATATAAAAATTTTCGGTCAGGACACACGTAAAGACGAAACAGCGGTAAATAAGATCTGCCTTGCCCGTGAAACCCTGGGAGCATACTATGAACAGAATACTTCTATAAAGGTATCAAAGATATTTGAAATAGCAGGGACTCTTTTTAAGAACTGGGATGAACAGTACGCCAGGCATCTTGTAAAAAGACTTGGTCTTGACACTAAAAAATATTACAACAAAATCTCCAAGGGCATGAAAACCACAGTAGGCATAATAATCGGCCTTGCAAGCCGGGCAGAGATAACGATGTTTGATGAACCATACATCGGTCTGGATCCTGTGGCAAGAGATATATTCTTTGAAGAGCTCAATAAAGATTATATGGACAATCCTCGTACCATGATAATATCCTCGCATCTCATAAAAGAGTTTGAAACACTTTTTGAAAACATTATAATGATTGACAAGGGCAGAATACTAATTGATGATACGCTCGAAAGCATAGAGCAGAAGTACTTTTACCTGAGCGGAAAAGAAAGCAGCATTGAAAAGGTTCTTGACGGACTGAAGATTCTTTCGAAGGAAAAAATCGGAGGACTTGCAAGTTATGCTGTAACTGGAAAACTCAATGAGCTTGATTATGATAAACTGTCAAAGTACGATATACAGGTATCAAAGATGGATATACAGAAAATACTTGTGAACCTGACTAAGGAGGACGAAGCAGATGAGTAAAGATGTTTTAAAGGCTTTTAAAGTCATCATAAGCATGATAAAGGAGAGTTTTTATATATTTCTTGTGGTTGGAGCGGTTATAGTTCTTGCAAATACATCTATGGGATATTTTTTCGACTCTGATGCAGTCGGTCTGGACGCTTTTTTTCACACTTTGAAAACTAATCTGGCAATAAATTTTTCTGGAATGCTCTTGCTTTTTTCTTTTGTTTCAGTAATTGTTCTATTTGCACAGACAATCAACATGCTGCTGATGTTTTCTGCCCCGCGTAAACATATAAGATATGCGGTAAATATATATCTTCTTGTTCTTCCTATTGTAATTGGAACCATAGTTAATCTATTGCTTTTACTTATTGATGTTCCTTTTGGAAGAGTTAGTCTGGCCATAACCATAATTTCCATATTATACTTTGTAGTTTTTTACACCGGTTTCCTTGCCATGCTCGGAAAAAGATTTGGGTGGCAGTATGTAGTGGGAACAAATATTCTTGCGGTTTGCCTTATAATGGCAGGTTATAACAATATTTTCAAATTTATTGTTTTTGGTGAAGGCAAAACAGCTTTTCTTATACTTGCAGGTGCAGCTATTGTAATTTTGTACTTTATTACCAATCATCTTATGAAGCGTTCAGAGTATAAATACTAGGAGGAATAAAATGAATAAAAAAGGATTGATCTTTCTTGTATGCAGCGTAATAGTTCTTATATTTACGGCATTTTACTACTTCCCAAACTACTATAATTTTTATATACTTGATGAATTTAACTCTGTATTCAGCGGAAATCTTGAGACTAACATGGAGTTTGAAGCAAAAAAAGATACTGAGCTGGTATTTACTTCAATATCTGGCTTGTCTGATATGCACGCAGCCATATACACAGAATCCGGAAATGAAATAGTCAGCATTTCAGATTTATCAAAAGATACTAAGCTCATCAGGATCTCTTTGACTCCTGGCAAGTATTTTTTTAAAATCTTAGGACAGAGTGAGGGCCAAAAGAAAAAAATATCATATAATATTACCTATAAAAGATTTGAAATAGCTTGGCAGAAAGAGTATACCGAGGAATAACCATGAGCTTTTATCTAAGCCTTGGTTCTCCAATGCAAAGTAATGATTTTGATAGTATCTCCAGAATCGCAGCAAAAGGAGTAGTAGGACATCCGGAAAGAATGCTTATGATAAAAACTTACCATCACGGTTATAAATTCCCCGGCGGAGGAGTTAAGACCGGAGAAGACCTTTTAAAAGCTTTATCTAGGGAAATAAAAGAAGAAACGGGGTTCTCTGTTGTAAACACGGGTGATGAAGTAGGAGTTGTTTATGAAAAGCGCGCCGATATCTACGATCCTTCAAAAATTTTTATTATGAAAACTGTATTCATAAAGTGCAGTATCAATGAAAAAACCTTCTGTGAATTATCTTTAGATGCGTACGAAAAAGAACTAGGTTTTACCCCTGTTTTTATAAGCTTAAAAGAAGCTCTCGCAGAAAACGAACGTATTATAACGGTAAATCCCGATTTTGATACGTGGCTTTTCAGAGACACCCAGGTGCTCAAACGACTTTTGGAAAGCTTTTAAAGCAGATGCTCTACAAACATAATACTAAGAACATATTAACAAAAGCCAGGCAATCATAAGCCTGGCTTTTGTTAATATAAAAATATTTGAAAGAGAAAAAACTACGCTGTCTCAATCATCAGAGTAAAAATTTTGAAAGGGTCAAAACAGAAACTGACAGTATTTTCTTTTACCTCAAGTTTTTGCTCTATGTCATGAAGAATATTAGTTAGATATACTGCTTTTATAGGAGTATTCTCAAAGGTAACTGTAAGTTTTCCAGATGTTCCAAGTACCTCAGCGATTCTGAGATAAATATTTTTTTCATCAGTTTTCCTCAATGAATAAATCTTAAAAGCTTCAGAGTCTATTTTTATTTTAGGATACTCATAATTGACACTTCCGTTAAAAACCTCCGGCCTTTTGTTATACTGTTCGGCTAACAACGATACGGCTTTAATTGAGCAGCTCTCATGGGGGAATATAATATATGAAAACTCATGTGTGCCCTCATCTGCAAAAAAATCAGGATATATGCCAGATTTGATTAAAGACAGTTCGATCTCGGAGTTCTTAACATAATGTCCGTATTTACAGTCGTTTATGACTGATACTCCAAAATCCTCCTGCGATATATCAACC
>CALMRR010000216.1 GCA_937871925.1 uncultured Petrotoga sp. | reverse complement strand
AAATATGGCGTTGGCTATTGCAGCCGGTGGTGTGTCTATTCCTATCTCTCCTACGGATTTTGCACCGAAAGGGCCTGAAGGTTCATAACTTTCTGCAAACTCCACTGTTATTTTTCCGATATCTTTGCGTGATGGAATATGATAAGTCATCATACTGTCTGAAAGCAACTTTCCGGATCGGCTTTTTATGACTTGCTCATACAGCGCCATTCCTATTCCCTGTACAAGAGCCCCTTCTACCTGTACCTTGGCAAGGTTTGGATTTATAGGCGTCCCGCAGTCTACAACCGCTACATACTCTATAACTTCAACCTTTCCGGTAAGAAGATCCGTTTCTACTTCAACAAATCCTGCCATATACGGCGGAGGAGAAACGGTTGGGACATAGCTTGCGCAGGAGTATATCTGTTCCTGACTGCCGCTGTAGTATATTATTGTAGAAAGTTCCTTCAGCGGTATCTGACGGTTGTCGGGCCCATAAACGACACCTTCGCAATACTTAATCTGAGATATACCGCACTTGAAATATTCAGCCGCCTTTGCCATAATACTTTCCTTAATCTTTTCTGCTGCTTTTTTTACAGCATTACCAGAAGCATACGTAGTGCTTGAAGCATATGCTCCTTTATCAAAAGGGGTAAGGTCGGTATCTGAAGAGTACACTATAATTTTTTCAGTTGGTACTTCTAACTCATCTGCCGCTATCTGAGCCAGTATAGTATCACTTCCCGTACCAAGATCTGTTGCTCCGACAGTTAGGTTAAAAAAACCGTCGTCATTAAGCTTTATGGCTGCACTTGCCATATCGTAGTTTGCTATTGCCGAGCCTTGCATAGCTATAGCCATTCCGACACTTCGGACTTTGTTGGCAGATATCTTTCTGCATGGATACTTTTCTTTCCATCTTATCAGCTCCATACCACGGCTTATACAATAGTCCAACTTGCATGAATTTATAATGGTGTCAGTTCCTTCTCTGCCTTCTCCCATAATTCTGAATATAGGAGAAGTTTCTCCCTGTTTTATCATATTGATTTTTCTTATTTCTACAGGATCCATACCTAGTTTTTGTGCAAGCTCGTCAACCGCAGATTCGAGGGCAAAATTTCCCTGAACTGCTCCGTATCCTCTGTAAGCACCAGCCGGTGTATTGTTAGTATAAACAACTTTTCCGTCAAAGCTTACAGCACTGGCTTTGTTATAAAGAGGCAGTACTTTGGAACCGGCTACCATAAGCACGGTAAGTGCGTGCTCACCGTAAGCTCCTGTATCTGAAAGGATCTTGAAATCAATTGCATTTATTATACCGTTTTTTCCGGCACCTATAGTCACATCTATCCTCATGGGATGCCTTGTATATGTTGCCTGAAAAACTTCTCTTCTGGTATATACCAGCTTGGCTGGCAATCCTGTTTTTATGGTTACAGCCGCACAGTAGACCTCTCCGTGTATTGCCTGCTTTCCTCCAAACCCTCCGCCTATACGGGGTTTTATGACCCTTATCTTGTGCATTGGATATTCCAGGACTCTGCTTAGTATTCTGCGTACGTGAAAGGGAGTCTGGGTAGTACTGAGAACAGTAAGCCTTCCCTGATAGTCAAAGTACGTCGCACAAGCATGCGGTTCCATCATGACATGAGCCTGAGCCTGTGTATAATATGTCGAGTGCACTATTATCTGTGAACGGGAAAGCTCTTTTTCAACATCATCTGTACTCATGCTGTAAGAAGCAGCAAGATTTTTTTTGGCATCGTAACCGATATCAAAAGTAGGATGCGCTTCTTCTTCCGGATGAATAACAACTTTGCTTTCATATGCTTTTTCAAAATCATTTATACTCTCAAACTTTTCATACTCTACTTTTATTAGTTTTAACGCTGTTTCTGCAATTTTTTCATCATGTGCTGCCACAACTGCTACTTCATCACCGATATAGCGTACATAATCATCGAGTGCAAACTTATCATATGGAGAGGGTTCAGGCTCTCCCTGACCTGCCCTTGTGAATATTTTTCTTGGAAAATCTTTTTTCGTCAGAACACAGACAACTCCTTCAACGTTCTCAGCTACCGAAGTATCTATTTTTTGTACTTTGGCATAGCTGTAAGGACTTCTCAAAATCTTCACTATAAGAGTATTTTGGGGTGCAAGATCATCAACATAGGCAGCTTTTCCCATAGCAAGTCCCGATGAATCAATTTTCGGAACAGAAAGCCTGACCTGCTTCATATTTTCACCCCCAGATATCTGGCAACTGCTGCCTCCTGGCTTTCATACCCTGAACATCTGCACAGGTTAGCCTGGAGAACCTGTTTTATATCCTTAAGCGTTGGATTTCCAATCGTATTTTTCAGGTAATACGTGCTTATTATTAAAGATGGAAGACAGAAACCACATTGATCGGCACCCTGCGCCGCAATATACTCTCCTATTTCTCTGGCTTGCTCAGCAATTCCTTCTACTGTTGTAACACTGTGTCCGTCAGCTTTGGCAGCTAAATATGAACATGACAGTATGGGAGTTCCGTCAAGCAGGACTGTGCATACACCGCAGCTTGAACTTTCACAGCCTTTTTTTACACTCAAGCAACCGGTTTTCCTAAGAACATCCAAAAGAGTATCGTCCGGACTTATAAGCAGTTCTTTTGAAATGTTGTTCAAATTTATTTTTATTATCATACAAAAACCTCCCTGAGAGCATCTTTCAGAAGGACGTTGCAGATATGCTTTCTGTACTGTTGACTGGCTTTTATATCAGAAAAAAACGAAATCTCCTGGCATGCGATCTCCGCGGTTTTTTCAATTATGCTTTCATTTACTTTTCCGCCCGAAATAAACTGCATGGCACTCTTGGCATACTGTGCAACCGAAGGTCTGGCACCTACGGCTATCTTGCAATCTCCATGTTCAACGGCTACACTGAGATTAAGCACCGAAAAGTCCTGGCTGGTCTTTCTGAATGATCTGAAAGCATTTTTCCCTGAGCCTTTTAGTATTATTATTTTTTCAAGTATTTCCCTGTTATCCTGTTTTTTTTCAATGAACTCAGAAAGTCTTACCGGATCTTTTTTATAAAGTTTTACCCAGCAGTTTAACGGCATGAGAACCGTTATAAGATCAGAAAAAGGATATGCCGGATAGACAGTCCCTCCGACGGTAGCCATATTTTGAAATGCTATGCCCATAATTTCACTTAGAGCATCTTTCACAGTTTTTAACACAGGAGTGTCAAAACAATCAGACTGTATTATATCCAGGTATGATGTCATGGCTCCAACTTCCACTCTGTCTTTATGCTCATTAATAAATCTTAGGCCACATTCTGAAAGATCTACGGCAGTATTTATATCCTTGGATGTAAGTCTTATAAAAAGACCTCCTGCAATTATTTCATTATTCGGAGATTCTTTGAGAACTGTATATGCTTTGTCAATATTTTCAGGCTTTAAATACTCTTTAATTCTCATCATAGTTCTCATCTCCATATGTTTCCTTAAAATCTATATACTCTTTAATATCCTGAACATCAGGCTTCAAATGTTCGATAGCTTTGCATGCCGATACTGCGGATATATCTTTCAGACCATTTCCGGTAACTGCAAGACATACTCGTGAACTCTTTTCTATTCTGTTTTCGCCTACCAATTTTTTTAGAGCTGCATATGAAGCTGCTCCGGCAGGTTCAGAGAATATACCCGTGCTTGAAGCAAGCTCTTTTTGAGCTGAAAGTATTTCATCATCTGTAACAGACATTAAGTCACCTTTTGATTTTTTTATATATGTACAGGCTTTTAAAAAATCTCTTGGCTTGCCCACGTTTATACTGTCTGCTATAGTTTTACCGCTGAAATCCACAGGCCAGAAAGGTTCGCCTTTTTTGAAAGCAAGTTCAAGGCTGTTAGCTCCACACGCCTGAACACCTACAAGCTGTGGAATTTTTTTTATTATCCCTGCGTTGTAAAAATCAGAAAAGCCCTTATAAAATGAACTTATAACCGTTCCGTCACCTACGGGTACAACAACTGTGTCAGGAGGGTCAAACTCAGTCTGAACACATATCTCCATGGCAGCTGTTTTTTTGCCTTCGATGAGATACGGATTGATGGCGGAGTTACGGCAGTACCAGTTTTTTTCTTCGCCTATCTTAAGAGAAAGATCAAAAGCAGTATCGTAATCAGAATCGATTGCAAGAATCATGGCATTATATATCATAAGCTGGGCAATTTTTGCTGCCGGAGCTTTACTTGGTATAAAAATATATGCTTTTAGTCCAGCAGCGGCGCTTAACCCAGCAAGAGATGCCGCCGCATTTCCGGTTGAAGCACAGTAGATGCTTGAATAGTTTTTTTCTACCGCTTTGTTTACAGCAATAGCTGTTGCTCTGTCTTTAAAAGAAGCTGTGGGAGTCGTACCGTCGTACTTTATCTGTACTTCTTTCACACCTGAAAGATTTTCAAAACTGTACAAAGGTGTGGAACCTATTTTTAGATTAACTCTGAAGCTTTTGGTACTTACAGGCAGCAGTGCTTCAAACTGCCATATATCAGAGCAACTGTCAAAATCACTCTTCTTAACTGTAATACTGTCAAAATCATATAATGTTTCAAGTGTTCCGAGCCTTGTACCACATTGTGGACACGTGTACTCTATCTCGTTTTCTTCATATAGTTTTGAACAGTTCATACAGCGGAATCTGAATTTTTTCATCTTTACCACACTCCCGTTATGGCCTTTACCGGACATCTTGACTGGCACAGCCCACAGCCAAAGCATCTGTTTTTATCTATACTTACACTATCACCGGCTTTAACTGCAAAGTAAGGACAAACTCTTTCACACAGTCCGCAAAGAGTACAGCGTTTGGCATCTATAACCGGATATTTGGGAAGATATTCTGGTGAAAATGGTTCAATAGAAGTATTTATAAGATCCCTGATACTGCTAAAGCCATTTTCTTTCAGTGCTGGTTCAAGAGCGGATATGATTCTGGCAAAGATATCTTTTCCATTGATAAGTGCGCCCGAGACAAGCTGTACCGCCTTAGCTCCGCAAAGGATAAATTCAAGAACATCTACCGCATTGCTTATACCGCCTGTTCCGACTATATCAAAATCCTCCACACTTTGACTTACAGTTCTTATCATTGCAAGGGAAAGGGATTTTAAAATATTTCCTGATGCCCAGACCTGACCTTTTTCATTTCCCAAAAGCAGCTTTCTGTTTTTAAGATCTACTTTTAGTGAAGGTCCCAGAGAGTTCATAATTACTATGCCGTTGGCTCCGTTTTCCTTTGCGGTTTTTGCAAACAGTACAGGATCGGGAGTGTGCGGACTCATTTTCATTAAAAATGGTTTTTTTGTGTTTTTCCTTATTTTCCGTACAGTTTTTTCCAGAACCGTCATCTCTGTTGAACAGTAATGAGTAGAAATCTCAAAAATATCGGCATACTCTTCAAATTGCGGAATCAGAAGTTCAAGGTCTTCCTCTGAATAGCCAAGACTGACTATCAAAGGTGCACTGAGTTTATCTTTGATATTGGGCAGAAACTCTTTCTTCCATTTCATATAGTCGTACTCGGACCAGAGCTCACAGTTAAAAACAGTATCCTTTTCACTTATAATGCAAGGTCTTGGTACAACAGCCGCTTTAACGGATATAGTTTTGGTTACTACCGCTCCGACTTTCTGCGAATCAAGAAAAAGAAGTTTTTCATCGTCACCGCTGAGCGGTCCCGAAGCGGGCATTACCGGATTTTTCAGTTCAATTCCGCATAATGTTGTTTTTATATCCATTTGTGCCTCCTATAATGAGTCCCATACTTTTTGGGCTATACTCACGGAGTTGTTATTTATTTGAGCCTCATCGGCCTTCAGTCTGCTGTTTTTCATGAGGAACTCTCCGGCAGCAATAACATCTGTAGGGTGAAATGAATCAAAGATACCGTTAGAAACATGAGAAAAAATATTTCCATGGTTAAGCGGAGTAAACGGAAAATAAGGTAAAACAAGCATATCTGCCTCATATCCGCAGCTTATCTTTCCTAGCTTTACACCTAGAAGTTTTGAAGCCAAAGTATAAGAATTTTCTATCATCTTTTTCAGTTCATCATTTCCAAAACCGACAGG
>CALMRR010000215.1 GCA_937871925.1 uncultured Petrotoga sp. | reverse complement strand
TGAGCGACTGTACTTCCATTTTTTTCGACGCTTCCGCTCTGTGGCGCAGAAATACCTTTTTTCAAATTATCAAAAGCTGTATGTTCCGTCGATATACCGTATCCTCCCCACCAGAACATTCCATGTCCTTCGGAGGTAACGTTAAGCCATGTATCAGCGCAGTCCTGCGCTGTCATGCGATCATTTTTTATGTAGCTCTCAACTGCCTGGATAAAAAACATCGGTCCGTTGATATCATCGTCAGCTGCAAAGTTCTTATAGCTTTTTACATAGTCTGTTATTTCTCCATATGACTCCAGTATTCTCTCATACGTCCAAACAGATGGTTCAACCGGCGCTCCAAGCCTTACACCGATAATTTTCCCCAAAAGCCCGGCATATACTTTTTCAAGATACTTCTGGTCGAATTTCATTTTCTCTCCCTCCAAACGGTTATTATCTTTTCCTCATATCAATAATATTAATATACCTCTTTCTGTCTTTTTCGTGTATCGCTCTGACAGTTTCATAAAATTTATCCGCTATCTCCATAAAATCATACCTGTTTGCTTCTTTCAACTGGTTTATGAGCTCTTTTCTTATTGACTGAACACCCAGTTTTGCTCCAAGTATGGCTCCTATCATCACTCCAATTGAATCGGTATCTCTTCCAGAGTTAACACCTTCGGTCATTGCTCTCATAAGGTCGTCTTCATAAAGCATGCAGTAACCTATGGCAATGGGAAGCTCCTCTATGCTCTTGAGACGGCTTGGGGTATAATTTTCAGTCGGGAGTCCGACCTGATCTTCAAATCTTTCAACATTATCTCCCATAGGGCTGTATTTTTTTATGATTTCATGAAATTTATCTGCATTATCTTCATTTTTATCCATTAATACTGTTTCTTTTACGATATCTTTTATTGCAAGCTGTGTTCCGTCTTTTGCCAGATCTATTGCTAACGAGGCAACTTCGGACATTTTTATTCCGGGTATCATGGCAGCCGCCACACATGCCGCAAAAACACCTGCGGCTTCAAGACCATAGCTGTGCTGATGAGACAAACCAAAATTTATGGCTTCTTCATATGCCTTAAAAGGATCACATGCATTTACCAGTCCCACTGGCGCTATATACATTGCTGCTCCACAGTTCACCATATTTCCGGTTCCGCCCGACCTTGGATCGCGTGATGCAAGATAGTTGCTGAGAAAAATATATTTCTCCGGGTAAAAAAGTCTTTCTATAAGAGGAATCTCTTTTTGATACTCGGGTACCCACATCTTTTGGAAGAAAATTTTTTTGATAAGTGTGAACACATCGTACGTATCAATATGATCAATTTTTTCATTATACATCTCGCATAGCCTGATACTCAACAATGTATCGTCTGTTATTCTTCCGTAACCCTTTCCGTGAGTCTTTGATTTTGACTTGTAGCTTTCAACATTCAGATCTGTT
>CALMRR010000214.1 GCA_937871925.1 uncultured Petrotoga sp. | reverse complement strand
TTCTCTCGTCTGGGAGCATTGAAAAAACCGTTTCTCTCAAGGAAAATGCAGATATATTTGAGGTAGAAGACCTTTCTTTTTCTTATGGAAAAAATGTTATTTTTATGAATGCAGAAATGAGTATCTGCAAAAATAAGATTATAGGAATTAACGGGAATAATGGCACGGGAAAATCTACCCTATTAAAAATACTGCTTGGAATGGAAACGAACTATACAGGGTCAGTAAAGTTTAATGGTATAGATATAAGATCAGTCCCTAAAGAAATAATCTATGAGCATGTGACATATATTGCACAGTCTGATCCTGTCTTTAATATACCTCCGGGAGAGCTTCTTAATATGATTGCACAAGCCTGCGAATGTATCCGAGAAGATGAAGACGTTATTTTGCAACGTTTTGAAATAAATGAAAAAGTACTTGAGGCTGAAAATTTTTCCAATATTTCCGGTGGTGAAAGGAAAAAAATATATCTTTTAGCCGGTCTTATCAGACATGCCTCTGTACTCATCCTTGATGAACCTACCAACGGACTCGATAAGGAAAGTATTGTACATTTGGCTAATCTTTTGAAAAGCATAAAAAACTATTATTTTGATTTCTCATGATGAACGTATAACGAGTCTATGCGATACCGTTTATGATATTAATTCATATAAGCTTATTAAGCTTGGAGAGGTGAATTAAGATGGAAAATACTCAGGCTAAAAAAGCAGCCTATAAGCACTGCCTCAAAGCAATGTGGTCAAGTTTTTCTTTGTTTGTCATCTATGAATGCGCTGTTATTGCTTTTAGAACACTTACAGCCAAAACTCTCGGAGAGTTTGCAGACAATATTCTTAAACTAAACTATACTTTGTCTATCTTAAAACTAACGGAATACAAAATGCATATATTTCAAAAATAGAAAAGCTATTTAAAGATTTTTTTATTCAAACGGCAAAGAAAGATATCTACTTAAAATCAAAAATAAGTTTTTTCAATAAAGTATCTGCTTATCTATCTCAGGTAGTTATAGTAATATTTGGAGTTTACATGCTTTCAAAAGGAAAAATAAATGCCGGACAGATAGCAAGTTACGTAATATATCTTATTCCACTGCAGAAAATAATTGAGGATATCCAAAGCTTTATTAAGGCACGCAAAATGTACAAGGAGTATTCACAAAGAATAATTACATTCTACACAGACAGCGAAAAAACAGATGGTAAATTTTTAGATGAACAGATCTGTTTACTTGAAGTAAAAAATCTTTCTTTTAGTTATGAACCTAACAAGCCGATCTTTGAGAAACTCAATTTTAAAGTGTTTAAAGGAGAAAAGGTAAGAATATCAGGGAAAAACGGATCCGGTAAGTCTACTCTTGTAAAATTACTTTCAGATCTTTACTGCGAATATGAAGGAGAGCTTAAATTGAACGAAAGTACATATAAAGACTTCAACATAGATTCCATAAGGACTCATATAGCGTATATTGAACAAGATCCATATTTTTTTCAGGGTACAGTACAAGAAAATATTTTATCAGTAAATAATGAGATAAATTCCGATGAGATTATAAAACTATTTAAACAGCTAGGTTTTAATAAACCGCTTGAGTATAAAATTGAACCGGGAGGAAGTAATCTATCCGGAGGAGAAAAACAAAAGCTTTCAATAATAAGAGGTTTGCTAAAAAATCAGACCTTTATATTTTTGATGAGCCAACAAGTAATTTGGATAAAGATTCTAGAAATATACTAAAAAACATTTTGGAGGATAGTAAGAACACGGCAATCTTCATCTCACACGGTGATGACTTGGATATGTTAGCTTATAAAGAAATAAAAATTGGATAATGAAAGAACGGATCATTCCACTCTATTATTTTATAATTATTGTCGGAAAACCTAAGTTTTCCGACATGTAAATCGTTAAAATACACATTGTTTTTTTCATGTCTGATAAATTACTCAGATAAGTTTGCAAGAATCTCTGTATGCGGTTTGATATTTTAAAACCAATATAGTACAATTAAAGTATATAAATAATG
>CALMRR010000213.1 GCA_937871925.1 uncultured Petrotoga sp. | reverse complement strand
AAAGAAAATATATCTTCAGACAGATAATACCGGCTGGCCCGTTTCAACCATAACCAATGATTTTTCATACTCGGCAAGAATGGAAGTTTTGAGAAACACCGATTACGGCAAATGTGTCTATCAGTGTGGAAATGATGTTTTGGATTATCAGACAGTGGATATGGAGTTTGAAGAAGGCATATCAGTTAGCTTTACCCTCACAGCATTTACTAATGACAAAACCAGAATAATCCATATATATGGAGGAATGGGAGAGATAACGGGAGATTTTGAAAAAGGAGAGATAACTGTTCATCGTTTTGGAGAACAGGCACAAATGATAAAGGTTGTTCCGCCATATCAGACCGCCCATGCAGGCTCTGACTTTCAGATGATGGACAGATTCGTGCAGGTGATGACTGATAGAACAGGCAGCTTTATAGAGCTTGATCTTAACAGTACCATGGAGAGCCATTATATGGCATTCGCAGCAGAAAAATCCAGAAATGAAAAACTCCCTGTCGACATGATAAAGTTTAAAAAAGAACATAATTTTTAACGATATAAATGCTCTATACTTTATATTTTTTCTCTAGGAAGCATATAATTGAGATATTTCTGTTCGAAGCTTAATTATAAAAATTATTGTATTTGTGTTATAATTCTCTTGCTTTATACCTATACATAGGTTTTTAAAATTCACAGTTAAACCTGGCAATTTGATGCGAAAGTATATAAGGAGGGATTTCATGAAAAAGATTTTGGCTGTCATAACTATAGTACTTATGGGAATATCTTTGCTGGCATATCCTTGGATAACACCTTCATGCAATATTCTTGAGGAAGGCTATGTGGCTGTTGATGCTTTTAATCCTGCCTGGGGTATACGTTATGGGCTTTTCGGGTTTATGGAGGCAGGCGCTGGCCAACCTGAAGGCGGAACATATCTAAAGTTTGGATTTAACAGGATACTGGATATCCCGTTGAGTTTCAGCGTGGGGTATTCAAATGACTTTATAAGCAATGCATATTTTTTTACGGGTACAGAGCTTAACCTGGATATCTTCAGAATAGGTTTCGGGGGAATGCTCGGTCAGAACAGGCACTATAATACGGTGACATCAACAGATGAGTATAAACTTTTTCCAAGTGTTTACGGAAGAACAAGCATTGTGTTCGAGAAAAAAACAAACATAGAAAACTCTTTCTCTATCGAAGGAGCTATGCGTTCAGATATGAATCTTACTTTTCAAAACTGCATGGTGGCCTTTTACGGCAAAGAAAAAATCAAGAACCTGAACTTTCTGTGGTTTAAAGATGTTGATATACTCGGAGGAATTGTTTTTACAACATCTGATTTTGCAAAGGTAGATCTCCTAAAAGATTTTCAGATAGTACTAGGAATGTCAACCGGTTGGAAGTTTTTTTAAATCAAAATAAACTATGTGAGTACTTTGAACTGACCCCGAAAAGTTGTACTTAAAGAAGCCAATTTGGAGGAGGTCAGTTTTATATTAGATTTTTATATAAAGAGGCTGAAATGAAAAGAATAATCATACTTATAATGGTGTTTTTTACGATTTCGACAGCTTTTTCAAATATATATGACGGGTATCTTCTGATAAAGGCACCCGTGTTTTCGAAAATTTTTATAGGCGGGCTATACAAAGGAACTGTTCCTGAAAGCTCTGAGATTGCTTTTGCACTTTCACCCGGAACATATGAACTGACTTTAAAACTTGAAGGATACCTGGATGCGAGTAAAAAAGCCGTGGTAGAACCTGTAAAAAGTACTGTTGTTTCATTTTTTCCGCAGAAGGTTAATGAATTTAAAAGCACATCTGAAACTAAAGAAGCTTCAGGGATGAGTTACGGAACTGTGGATATTATAAGTGTACCCTATAAAAATCTTCGTATAGATATAAACGGTTATGAGATAGGCAGCTCAGATTTTTACAGTCTGGCGCTTGTGAAGGGAAGTTATGAAATAAAGATTTCTATGGGAGAACAGTATCTGAAAACTTTGATAAATGTTGAAAAAGATAAACATACTGTTCTTCAGGCAGATTTCTTCAAAAAACAGATTTTCAATCTTTATAAGATAGATTTCGAACTTCCCCAAGGTTCAAAACTTTTTATTGACGATAAAGAACTTTCTGATACAGAAAAGTCTGTGATGATACTTGACAGCAGACATAAACTGAAAGTGGAAAATGAGCTTTATGAACCTTTTGAGCAAGAAGTTGTTTTTGATGGGTCAGGAGTATATAAACCGGCTCTGATACCTAAGGCATCTTATGTGGCTGTGAACTGTAATTTTAATGATGCACAGGTTTTTATCGACGGAAACTTTATAGGAAACGCCCCTGTTATCTTTAAAAGTCCTATATCCTTGGAAAATTCAACGGTTATGGTTGTCAAAAAAGGGTATTCTGAGTACCAAAAGACAGGCATAAAGCTTGGAGACAGAGATATAGCCTACATTCAGGCGCAGCTTGTACCGCAGGGACTGACTGATGTGGCAGGAGGAGCATTTAGAATGGGGGATATGGACTACCCGGATATTCGACCGGTTCTGGAAGTTTTTTTAGGATATGACTTTTATATAAATCCATACGAAACGACTTTTCAAGAGTACGACGAGTTTTGCAACCAGACTTCAAGAGTAAGGCCTTCTGACAACGGTTGGGGAAGAGATAAAAGACCGGTAATAAACGTTAGCTGGTGGGATGCGGTTGCTTACTGTAACTGGTTAAGTGAAAAAGAAGGACTGCCCAAAGCATACGATCTGTGGGGCAACCTTTTGGATGAAAAAGGAAAGATTACTTCCGACGTTAAAAAGGTTATTGGCTACAGGCTTCCTACACAGGCAGAGTGGGAGTATGCCGCCAGGGGCGGACAGATGAGTATGAGTTTTATTTACAGTGGTTCAGACAGTCTTGAAAGCTGTGCGTGGTTCCGAAAAAATTCCTTTGGAATGACCCATGAAACCGGTATGAAAAGTCCCAACGAGCTTGGACTGTACGATATGTCAGGAAACGTCAGGGAGAGGTGTACCGATAGATATAATTCATACTCCG
>CALMRR010000212.1 GCA_937871925.1 uncultured Petrotoga sp. | reverse complement strand
CTAAAGTTCTGTAAATACTCCCTGATAGTTTCTGTAAGTTCTTTCTCTCCCTTTAAAGTAAGTGTGTATACTGTTTTAGGAGGTATATTGTTTTTTTTTCACTTTTACCATAATGACAGGTTTTATGCATGGACAAGTATAGACGAAGAGGGACGTATAAAACTGAATAAAGAAACCTTTGATTATTTGGGACTGAAAATTTCGGAAAGATTACTTGTAATTAGAAGCAGCAGCCTTGCCTTTACACTTGGAGCAAAAGGACCCGTTTTTGAACGGGTAGCGCTATCTAAAACAGAGATAGGAGTTTATTAAAAAAAGCACAGCTCTCGCTGTGCTTTTTATTTTTTGGTTTTCGCCTGATTTGCAACTGCCTGCATCTGTTTTTCTATTTCTTGCTGATCACCCAGATAATAATGCTTTATCGGTTTAAGATCTTCATCAAGCTCATATACAAGAGGAACACCGGTAGGGATATTCAGTTCTACTATATCCGAATCGGAAATATTGTCCAGATACTTTACCAAAGCTCTTAAACTATTTCCATGAGCAGCTATTATGACATTTTTACCTGTTTTTATACTCGGTACAACCATATCATGCCAGAAAGGAAGAAATCTGGCAACCGTATCTTTAAGACATTCTGTAAGTGGCATTACATCTTTGGAAAAGCATGAATACTTTTTCTCATTTCCCGGGAAACGAGGATCATCGGTTTCGAGCGCCGGAGGCGGCACATCATAGCTTCTTCTCCATACCTTAACCTTATCCTCTCCCATCTTTTCGGAAGATTCGGCTTTATTTAATCCCTGAAGGGCACCGTAATGCCTTTCATTAAGTCTCCATGTCTTATATACGGGTATCCATAAAAGATCAAGCTCTTCCAGGGCGTAATTGAGGGTTTTTATAGCTCTTTTTAGATAAGATGTATACGCTACATCAAAGAAGTATCCTTCTTGTCTGAGTATCCTACCTGCTTTTTTTGCTTCTTCTACACCTTTTTCCGAAAGATCAACATCAGTCCAGCCGGTAAAGCGGTTCTCTTTATTCCACTGGCTTTCTCCATGCCTTAAAAGCACTATTCTATACATTGACTCTACCTCCTTTTGCTCTGAGACATTAAGTTCTTTCGGAAATTATATCATAAATTATTTGTCTGATGGTTATTTTAAGTTGAGATTTTTTTAACAATTATGTTCAATGACACTTAAAGAACTGCGAAAAAGTCTGTAAAGCTTTGTTCATGATACAAACACATAATTTCTTTAATTTTTTTCTTGCAGGGCATACTCCATTCCTTACTGCACATAAAACAAAACAGATGTTGTAAACATCTGTTTTGCTATCCTGGATGATCAGTTTTTATTTATATATTTTTTTAAAGCTTCAATAGAAAGCTGAATAAGTTCAAGAAACATCGAGAAAAACCGGATGACTATATATATGCCCAGAGCCAATACAACTATCTGAAGTATGTTTAAAAGAGTTTGGTTCATGTAATCACCTCCTAAAAGGATTATATCATATTGTTGTGTTTTTTTACTTTAATATCTTATTTAACATAAATAATTAAACAAAATGATTTTAGAATTTTAAAGCCCCTTTTTCAGGGGCTTA
>CALMRR010000211.1 GCA_937871925.1 uncultured Petrotoga sp. | reverse complement strand
AGCAGATAGTGGTCATTCTTTATAAAAAGCTCTGGAGTCATCAAAAAGATCTTCCGGATTCCAGCAGTTTGCAAAAACATTGAGGGAAAGATTGCGTACAATATTCAAAATATCGATTTTCCTGCTTTTAAAGTTATTGAAGTCATATCCAAGCTCATCAAGGAAAATTCCTTTTACGCCCATGTTTTTCCATCTTATGCAAAGCTCTTTTATTTCGGAGTTTGTCCAGCACGAATCTACCCCATCACGGTTTCCGCAGGCAACATAACCGAAGGTATTATTTTTAAGATTTTTTATTATGGCTTCACTATTTTTATGATCTATATGTTCTGCAAACTCTATGCTTTTGAAATTTTTTCTTGAGCCTGCAAAGACTACTGTATCGTATACCGAAAAGTACTCTGTTGCCCGAAGGATACTATCGGCATGATTTACGGAAGAAGGAAATCCATAATAAATAAGAAGCCTGTCCATAAAATCACCTCCCGTAAAATTTTATCATAATCTAACTAGGTATTTAAAATAATTATCTGGAAAACTTAGTATTTTTTTGCTTTGCTGGGGTATAATAAATGTAAAACCAAGGAAAGGTGGATAATGGAAAAATTAAAAATAATAAGCAGTAATGCACGTAAGTACTTTTTGGTTAAGTTTAAGTTTGTAATAGCCAGAATAATCCTTATAGGCGTATTCATATTAAGTATAATATTTAATGGTATAATATTAATCTATAGTTTTATAACATTGGTAGTTCTTTTTATAATAAAAGTACTAACCAGTCGTCTTCCGTTGCAGACTGACGAGTATGACGGACCATATACTTATGTTTATAAACAGGAAAAGAAAGATAAACTCAAACTAGATATATGGTATCCTCTTGAAACAAGAAAAAAATATCCTGTGGTATTCTTTGCACATGGCGGAGGATGGATTGCCGGGTTCAGGAATCAGCCCAACAATGTTTCATGGTGCCGGTACCTTGCAAGCAGAGGTTTTGCCGCAGTTTCGATAGATTACAGATATGGAATAAAAAGTACGATGTTTGATATACTCTCGGATTATGATGATGCTTTAAAGTATATAAGGGAACATTCACAAAGACTTGGATTTGATGATAAAAACATTTTCCTTATGGGACTGTCGGCAGGCGGTCATATGTCTTTGCTGTATGGTGCATATAATACTTTTGTAAGAGATTTCAATGCCATGAAAGGTGTAAGGGCAGTTGTCGCATATTATGCTCCTTCTGATCTTCAGGAGGTGTTTAGTGTGACGGATTCTGTTTTTGCAAAAATTGCTACCAGAACGACACTGAAAGGCAGTCCGAAAAAACTGCCAAACGAGTATGCCATGTACTCTCCAATAAAATGGATAAGTGAGCGTATGGTTCCGGTTTTGTTGGTGCACGGAAAAGAAGATAAAACTGTTCCTGTAAAATCATCATATGATATGTATGAAAGCCTTTTGAACTATAAAGTTGACAGCGAACTGATTATTCACCGGCACGGCGGACATACCTTCGAATTTGAACTCAAGGATATAGATACTCTTAAAATTATAAGAGACACGGTTAACTTTATGAAGGAGCATATTAAAAATGAAGATTGATTTTTCGTATGAAAAAAAACCGATTGATTTTATTTCAGGATATATATACAAAGGTTCTGGATATAAATGCAACTACATACGTTTTCCCACCCTTTATAAAACTCCTGCGCGAGGAACAGAGACAGTTGAGCTATATAATTTCCAGGCGCGGGAAAAGTCTATGGCATCTGTACTTATACTTCATGGATTGGGAAGTTCTAATGTGAAATTTCTGCTTTGGATGGGAAATCATCTTGCATCAAGCGGTATTGATGCTTCAATATTGATTCTTCCAGGAAATTATACAAGAGTTGATGACAATTCAACTTCCGGCAGAGGCTATGTTTATCCGGACATAAATGTCATGTATAATTTTTGGCAGCATGCAGTGGTTGATGTTATGAGCACTATAGATTTTCTCAAGGAAAAAGAGATGTGGGCTGAGAATAACTGTGTGTTAGGCTACTGTCTGGGTGGAATGGTGGGAACGATAGTTTCAAGCATGAGGGATGATATAGGTGAACTTATCTTAATGACCGCAGGCGGGCATCTCCCGAAGATACTTTATGAATCGCCTGCCACGAGATCTTCAAGATACATTCAACAGAAAAAAAATCTTTCATTTATTGAGGAGAAAGAAAGAATTTATAGAATCTATGAAAAACAGATGCCTTTGGTAAGGAATATGAGTCTGACTCAGCTTGTTGAATCAGAAGAGATACATCCTATTTTCAAGGTTGATCCTATATCCTATGCACATCTGGTAGATAGGTCAAAAGTAACATTTTTTGAAGCTATATTTGACAGAACCATTCCTATACTTGGAAGAAAGCTGTTATGGGAAGAACTTAAGAAACCCAAACGTTACCTGTTGCCCATAGATCATGTCTCATGGCTCTTTTTTGAGTACTTTCTGAGCGTATATATCATGAACAAACTTAATATAAAAGGTATTAAAATTAAAGCAAGA
>CALMRR010000210.1 GCA_937871925.1 uncultured Petrotoga sp. | reverse complement strand
TGAAAAAGATCTTAAATAACTCAAGAAAAAAAAGATAGATATAAAGGACTGTTGCGCTAATACATGAAATTCTGTTTTTACGTCTTATTTCATAGTATCCGTCTATCGGATGAAAAAGGATGTACTTAAGGAACAAAAGATCGCTTATCAGTTTTACCCTTGAAAGCTTTACAAAAAAAGATTTAAACGGAGAGAAGACATTCTTTTTTCTATCTAAAAATTTAAGCAATTTAAATACAATAAAAATCACTATAAGCCAGACGAATATCCCTGACAAATTTTTCTAAGCCACTCATTTCGTATCTGCCAAAATGATTCAGAGTACTCACTCTTGTCCTGGGATACTCTGAAATATTCAAGAGACTGACCGTACAGACCTTCTTTAAAGTATGCTTTTGCAAGAGCTTTATAGGAAAGCAAAAAAGAACTGTTAAGTGACTGTATTTTCTTCCATTCATCCTTTCCCTGGAGATAAAGACCCTGGATATACATACTGTCAGCCTTAAAAACAAGGTCGGCAAAGTCAGTAGGTTTAAAAACCGTTATGGAGTTTTTTTCCTTATCCAGAACATAAACTCTGCCATCACCTGCAACCTCCAGTGCCGAAGGATTGGTAAGAAGTCCTTTCCTTTCTGCAAGTGAATCCTTGTTTCCAAAGATAAAAAGAAGATCTCCAAGACTGTTTGAAATAATTATAAATCCTTTAGAATCAACAGCATAAACATTATTAAACTTATCAAGCCCTATATCGACTATGTCCGGATCGCCATAAATCCTGTTTTCAAAGATATTCACACCTGCAACATTGAATTTCTTAATACTGTTGCGTTCAAGTCCGTATGTGCTGGTGTATACGATACCGTCTGCATCTATTGCTATATTGGTCGGAGAAGGTGGTCTGAGCTTGAGAAACTGTCCTTTGGCTCCGGTAAATATTATTCGCTGAAGAAGCATCTTCAGTGAAACATCAGGACGGTTAGCACCAAGATAGTTCATAAACTCACCGGCACTGTTAAGACAGACAATACCGTCTGTAGAACCCTCACTTATTACGTATATATTTT
>CALMRR010000209.1 GCA_937871925.1 uncultured Petrotoga sp. | reverse complement strand
CTTTTCCTGCCCCATCAATTTCAGCAGCTTCATACAAATCAGTCGGAATACTCTGAAGCGCCGCATACGTAATAGTCATAAAATAAGGAAATGAAATCCATGCATTAACAATAATTACCCAAAATCTTGACCAAAAGACCGAATTAAACCATGAAACTGCTTCGATTCCGAACATACCAAGAAATTGATTAAGTACCCCTTCCGTTCCAAGCATGCCATGCCACATCTGAATTGCTATTACCCCCGGAAGCGCCCATGGAATAATAAGTAGTCCACGATAAATATTTCTTTCCGGAAGATTTGGATTATTGAGAAATATAGCAATAAACATACCTATAAAGTAATTTAATAAAGTACTGAGTACCATCCAGGCTATTGTCCACAGCAGTACAGGAAAAAACGGACTATTTTGAGTAAGATTGAAAATTTTCTTGTAATTTTCAACACCAATGAAATCATATTCAAAGTAATGATTAAGACCGTAGTTTGTAAAAGAAATAAAAATATTGTATAGCGAAGGAATAACTGTTGATACTGTAATTGCAAATACAGTTGGAAAAAGAAATAAAGAAGCTGCTTTAAGCTGTTTTTTCGGATATATTGCTTTTTTTTGTAGGCTAATTTTCTTTGAAAAGGCTCTGTAAGTCATTAGGGCGACCTCCTTACTGACTTATGGAAAGGGGGGTCAGGCAAATTGCCTGACCTTTTATTCCTGCATCATTTTAAGTTTATTATGGAGAACCTCCACAAGCTCGTCAAGCGTCTTCTGTATATCCTGCTTACCTGAGTACATCAAAGGAAGAGAATCTTTCCATGCTGTCCATACAACGCTCATCTCTGGAATATTTGGCATCGGTTCTCCGTATACTGCCTGCTGTGACCATCCCGAAATAAGTGGATTTTTCTTTATTTCCTGAGAATCAATAACGCTTTTTCTTGCTACAACTCTATTGGTGTCTAATGCAAATTTGAGCATGTTATCATGTGAGGTAATAAATCTTGCGAACTTTAAAGCATCAGCTTGATTCTTGCTGTAATTATTAAAAGCTATCATCTGCACTCCCATAAAAGGCTTTGGCATTTCACCATTGGGAAGTTCCGGGATAGGAACTACACCGCAGTCTATACCCATTTTCGAAGCTCCGGGAATTACCCACGGTCCGTTGATCTGAAATGCAGCTTTACCTTCTTCAAAAGCACCTGTAGAAAACGAATGCATTGAAGACGAATCCATAAGAACCTTTGAAAGTATTCCCCTATCGAAAAGCTCTTTTAAAAAGGCAATAGCCTGGTATGCACCCTTATTATTCATTCCTATATCCTGTATATTGTATTGATTATTCTCCCATTTAAATATGTATCCGCCAAAGCCTCTTAAAATACAGTACATATGGTATGCTTCTCCGGCAGGAAATACTATTCCATTTATTCCCTGTGATTTGAGTTTTTCCGATATTTGTATGATTTCATTCCAGTCCTTTGGAGGCTGACTGACATACTTTTTATTGTAAACCAGTCCGACACTCTCTACAGTATAAGGCAAACCATAAGCTTTTCCGTCATATCTGACAGCCATTAAAGATGACTCAGTAAAATTTTTGAGATCTTCTGACAAAATTGTGTCCACAGGCTTGAGAATATTCTGTTTAACCCATTTTCCTATGCTGTCATGCGGAACTGTCACCAGGAGATCTGGTCCGACCCCAGCCGGAGCTGATACTCGTAACTTAGAATCGAGGTCTGTTAAATCAGTTATAGGAATCCATTTTATTTTGATACCTGTTTCTTTTTCAAACATCTTCCCCATAGCTTCAAAGTTTTTATATTCCACTGTGCTTTCCCCATAACACGTCCATACGTTCAGTTCTTTTGAAAACCCCAATAAAGAAAAAATCAAGACAAAGACTACAAGGTACTTTTTCATGTTTTCTCATCCCCTTTAATTTGAAGTTCGTTCAACATATCTCGGAGAAAGTACAATATTTTCGATATTTGCCGCACCTTTTATCTTTTCTACTACTTTTTCTGCAGCAATTTCCCCCAACTCCGATATAGGCTGACTTATTGTTGTTAATCCAATTTTCTGAGAAAAAGAAAGGTCATCATATCCTATTATGTGAAAGTCTTTTCCAGCATATAATCCATTTGTTCTGCATCCTTCAATGAATCCCCATGCCACAAGGTCTGAAACGGAAAATACACTAAACTTTTTTTCAGTTCTTGAAATCCTTGCTCCGAAATCAAAGGCTTGATTCCAGTCAAGAACAATGTTTTTAAACTCTATCTCCTTACTTTCTATGCCTCTTTCTCTTAGAGCATCTTCAAACCCTCTTTTCCTTTCGCTGAAAACTCCGCTCGAAAAAGCATCGTCAGGCTCATATCCTCCTATTAGAAATAATTTCCCATTTTTTTCAAGACTGATATGCTTTCCGGCAAGATGTCCCCCAAGGTAATTGTCTATGATGACAGAGTTTGAGCTTTCCCCATGAGAATCTACTATAAGATAAGGTTTATGTGTAGGAACCCTTCCATCCCTAAAAAGATTTTTTGGTGAAAGAGAAGCTAAAATAAGCGCATCTGTGTGGAAAAGAAAGTTTGACTCACTTGAAAATCTAGCCAGTCTGTCGCGCGAAAGTAATGGAAAAACAACACTATCATAATTGCTTTTTCTAAGTACATCATCCAGCGATTTAAGAAAAATTTTCTGAAATTCAAATCCTACAGTCGGCACAACTATACTTACCAAGTTGGTTTTACCGCTTGAAAGTGTCCGCGCATGTATATTAGGCTCATAATTAAGTTTTTTAACAGCATCCAATACCTTTTTCCTGTTATTTTCTTTTATACCGTCCTGATTGTTAATAACTTTAGAAACAGTACCCACACTTACTCCTGCAAGTTTGGCAACCTCTTTTATGGTTGTCATCATCTTCACCTCCATAATGAATCGGTTCATAATGAATCGGTTCATTTTATATAATACATTGCTATAGAAAATAAATCAAAGACAAAAAAAGGAAAATAAACTCAATTAACTATTAAAATCATTTCTTTTTATGATTATTCTTAAAATTAAAAAGAAAAACATAATTATACAATACCTTCTCGTACTTTAAAGATGACAAAACAGAGCAATTAAAGCAAAATCTTTATCTGAACTATATGCTAAAATATAGTATAACCTTATATAACAAAAGGGGGATGACTATGCTTGAAATACCAGAGGCCATGACCTTAAGCAATCAGATCAGAGAAAAACTCCTGGGGAAAAAAATACTCTCGGCAAAAGCAAATAGCAGTGTGCATAAATTTACATGGTACTACAACAATGATCCTGAAAAGTACTCTTTGGTTCTTAAAGGTAAAATAATAACAGATGCGTTATCCTTTGGCGGAATGCTGGAAGTGCGATTAAATGGGGCAAAACTTTTATTTACAGACGGAGTTTCACTGAAATATCTTGGAAATGACGAGAAACGTCCTCTAAAACATCAGCTTCTGATTGAGTTTGAAGAAAAAAGTGCTCTAACCGCAACAGTACAGATGTATGGGGGAGTATGGTGCTTTAACGACGAAGATGTTTTTGATAACCCTTACTACGCTACAGCGAAGGAAAAACCTTCAGTTTTCTCAGATAGCTTTAACCAAGAGTATTTCATGAATATTATTAATATGCCTCTGGCTGAAAAACTTAGCCTAAAACCACTTTTGGCAACAGAACAGCGTATACCAGGACTTGGAAACGGTGTTTTACAGGACATACTGTGGACAGCACGAATCAATCCGCGTAAAAAGGTATGCATGCTTGAATCTGATGAGAAAAAGAAGATTTTTTCATCAATAAAATCTGTTCTAAAGAATATGTATGGTCTAGGTGGAAGAGATACTGAAAAAGACCTATATGGCAATAACGGCGGATATAAAACCATTCTCAGTAAAAATACAGCATCATCACCATGTCCGGTATGTGGACAGACCATAATAAAAGAAAATTTCCTTGGCGGAAGCATTTACTACTGCCCAAAATGTCAACCAAAATAGAAGAGAATAGTACCAGGAGGTGGTATGATGATTAAAAATGATGAACTACAACTTAAAAATATAGGTATTATATTTAATTCAAATGGGTTAACAGCAGTTTTTTTAAAAAAAGAGTATATCCCGGCTCTTTTACATCTTGAGCTTTTCAGTCACTGTATAATTTTTTCAGACAGCCAACAACAAGATAAATACAATTTATTTAAAAGCAGTATCAGCTCAGAGGTATGCAGAATAGTAAAGATTGATGGAAAAAGAGGGATTATCTATCTTGACCGGATAGCAGCAGCAGATCAGTCACCGGTATGGGATGTAAAACCTTACTTTCCCTGTGAAGATCGCGTCCAATCTCCAACAGATCCTTTTTCAAGCTTTGGAAAATTCAGAGCGGAGAACAACTGCGAGCCTCAAG
>CALMRR010000208.1 GCA_937871925.1 uncultured Petrotoga sp. | reverse complement strand
GTTTTGATTAAACTGATCAATGTATCCAGACAGGTTGATACCACCATTTATTACTGGATATGTACCTTTATCTTGCATATTGGATTTATTAAACTGCACACCCTTTGAAATATTACATACACTTTCAAGATGACTATACTCCACCCCATCCGGGCAAAGTTCTTTTATTAATCTATCAAGCCTGCTCACTATCTTCACCGCCTTTGCCAAGCAGCTTTTTTACTTCTTTATCAAAATCCGATTCTATAAATTGACTCTTGTTAAACTCTTCATATTCAATCATAGCTTTGTCCTCAGCTTGTTTTTTTGAGACACTTCCATTATCATCATATTCTTCTAATATGCTTGTCGCCCAAATACGAAATTGTGTAGCTCTATATGAACTCACACGATAGCCGACTAAAATTATGGCATCGAGATTATAGAAATCAATATTTCTCTTTACTTGCCTTTTCGCTTCGGTTTGAACTATTTCCATTTTGGAAACAGTTGAAACTTCTTTTAATTCGTTTTTCATTGTTCCGACTCGATTTCTGCCACGATTTCATCTATTGCTTTGCGGAGTTCGTCCTGTCTTTTTACGATCTCCTCTATCTCTTTATTAAGAACCTTAATATCAGTTTTTTCTCTTGTATCTTCAATCTCCACATAGGTTGATACCGAAAGATTGTACTCTTGCTCTGCAATCTTGCTGTTAGGCACTACTATTGAAAAATGGGGTATATTTTTTCTTGTTGTAAAGGCATTCAAAATATTTTCTATGTTTTCCTGCGTAAGTTTGTTGTTGTTTGTCACTTTAACACATTCTTTGGATGCGTCTATAAACATTGTGCTGTTTTCGGACTTGGATTTTTTGAGTACCATAATACATGTAGCAATGCTTGTGCCGTAAAAAAGGTTATCCGGCAGCTGGATAATGCAGTCGATGTAGTTATTGTCAATAAGGTACTGTCTTATTTTCTTTTCTGCCCCGCCACGGTACATTACTCCGGGAAAGCATACAATCGCTGCTGTTCCGTTTGTAGCAAGCCATGAAAGGCTGTGCATGATAAAAGCAAGGTCTGCCTTGGACTTGGGAGCAAGCACTCCTGCGGGTGAAAAACGGGGATCGTTTATCAAAACAGGATCACTTTCGCCTTTCCATTTTATGGAGTATGGGGGATTGGAAACTATGGCTTCAAAAGGTTCATCGTTCCAATGTAGTGGGTCTGTAAGGGTATCGCCTAATCCAATATCAAATTCATCAAAATCTATATCGTGTAAAAACATATTTATACGGCAGAGGTTGTAGGTGGTAATGTTTATTTCCTGCCCGAAGAAACCAAGTCTTACATTTTCTTTTCCAAGAATCTTGGCAAATCTGAGGAGCAGTGAGCCTGAACCGCAGGCAGGATCGTATACTTTGTTGACTTCTGTCTTCCCGGCTAAAGTAAGATGGGCAAGCAGTTCTGAGACTTCCTGCGGGGTATAGTACTCTCCTCCGCTTTTGCCTGCGTTGGAGGCATACATGCCCATAAGGTATTCGTATGCGTCACCAAAGGCATCGATGGTGTTGTCCTGATAATCACCCAGCTTCATTTCTGCAACGGCATTTAATAGTTTTACGAGTTTCTCATTGCGCTTTATTACAGTGCTTCCAAGCTTGTTGCTGTTTACGTCTATATCATCAAACAAACCTTTGAAATTTTCTTCGCTTTCTGTTCCCAGCGCAGAGGCTTCAATTTTTCTAAAGACTTTTTCCAGAGTTTCATTAAGGTTTTCGTCTTTTTTTGATTTCATGCGGACATTTTCAAACAGTTCTCCCGGTAAAATAAAAAAAACTTTGGTTTTTACCAATTCATCACGGAGTTCTTCGGCCTGACTGTCAGAAAGTTTGGCATAATCGAAGCCTTTTCTACCTGAATCCCATTCTCCGTGGTTAATATAGGAAGTAATATT
>CALMRR010000207.1 GCA_937871925.1 uncultured Petrotoga sp. | reverse complement strand
CTTATGAACATAAAGGAAGAAAATCAGTGGTTTGGTGAAAACCTTAAAACAATTTCAATTGACACAGAAGTAACAAGGCTTAAAGATACAGTTCCTATAAAAAAGAAGAACTTTCTGATTCCTTTTCTTATAAGTACATTACCTGTTTTGGTCTTTGTTTCAGGCAGCAAAGATCTGGTTCTTCTTTTTTTGAGTTCTATATCTTTTTTAAGTACATGTGCCTGTTATATTGTATATTCTTTTTTAAGCAGCGGTGAGTCTGTTGAATACTCCCATAACACTTCAGTTAATCTCATGTGCAACAGGATCAGGAGATATTGGAGCAGTTGTGCGTGGTTTGTTATTGCTATAGCAGAAAGTTTATCTTTTGCTGGTCTAAGTCTGTTCATAAATAACAAATTTCTTTTTTGGAATATTTTTTCTATAGTATTGAGTGTTTTAGTGATTTTTGGAGTGATAACAGTAATGTTGGTAAGAAAAAAATCAGAAGATATGTGCAAACGAATACTAAAACTTGAAAAAACATCTTTTATAATCGATGACGATTATTACTGGAAAGGTGGAATGCTTTTTTATTGCAATTTTAATGACAGAAGAGTATGGGTAGACAATAAAACAAGTTTGGGATATACATGCAATCTGGCATCCAGAAGTGGAAGACTTTTTGTTTATCTGTCGTCTGTTCTGAGTATTATAATTATAGTAAGTCTCATAACCCTATTTTTAATTTTGGATTTTACAGTATTTGATATGAAATTTCAAAATAAAGAGATAGCAATATCAGCACCAATATACGGATATTCATTTAGTGCAAAAGATATAAAAGATATACAACTTTCAGACAAGCTTCCGCAAGTTTTTAAAATAAACGGAGCTGCAACTGAACGCTATCTGCTTGGCAATTTTGATGTTACCGGCTATGGCAGTTCAAAAATGTATGTATATAAAGAAAAATCCCCATTCATTATAATAGAATTAAGTGGAGGATATGTATTTTTCGGCTCACAGAATCCTGAAAAGACTATGGAATACTATGAACGTTTATCTAAGATCATTTTGGAAAAATAAAATACCCGGCAGATTAAATCTTCCGGGTAAACTTATCAATTTTCGATGCCCTTCCTTGCTTGTACTCCCTGTTTATAATAATGCTTTATTTCTGTCATTTCAGTAACAAGGTCGGCTTTTTCAATAAGTTCTTTAGGAGCATATCTTCCGGTTATTACCACCTCTGTCTCCGGATGTTTTTTTTCTAAAACATCCAGTACTTCTTCGATAGAAACCAGTCTGTAGTAAATTGCTATATTCAGCTCATCAAGAACAACTATATCGTAACTTCCTTGTGCAATAATTCTACCGATCTCTTCAAGCCCTTTTTTCGCAAGTAGCACATCTTCTTCCGTGGGTTTGTTAAAGATAAAACAGTTTCTTCCAAACTGATGGATTTCAAAGTTCTTAAGGAACTCTGCCGCAGACAGCTCGCTATACTTCATTCCTTTTATAAACTGTCCGAAATAAACTTTTTTCCCGGCACATACAGCTCTCAACGATAGACCCAGAGCAGCCGTGGTTTTTCCTTTACCGTTTCCGGTATAAACGTGAATATACCCTTTATCCATTTTCCACCCCATGATTATACTTCTATAGAGTCTCCCGCACATAATAACAAACATCTTTCTTTAAAATACTCTTTCATTTGAACCATTGCCTTAATTCCAGTGCAGTGCAAAGGTATCAGGTATTTAAGATTCATACTTATAAGATAATCAATGGTTTTTTCGATTCTAGTTTTACTTGCATTTTCAAGATGCATTCCTCCAACTATTGCATAGATATTTGTTTCAGGAATTTTTAGTCTAATGTTTTCTATAATATTAACAATTCCTTTATGACTGCATCCGGTAAAGACAACAAGACCTTCCTGTTTTTTCACGATAAGTATCTGCTCATCATTCATGTTATCGTGATGATAGTCCTCGCCGGTATAGAATCTTATAGACTCGTTTTCAAAATCAGTTATTTCTGAGATGTTACCCATGAGGAAGATATCCTCCGATATGCTTTCATAGCCTTTCACGTTGTGTTCTTCCCCTGTGAAAACAATACTTGAAGATATGCTGCTGAACTCTTTATCGCTAAAAGAGATACCAACATCTCTGTATTGAGTGCTTATTGTATCAGAAGCGTACTTCTTTTGAAAAGCCTTTCGATTTACATATATAGGCGGAAGCTTCCCATCAGAAGGAAAGAAAGGCAATCCCATGCAGTGATCATAATGCCCGTGACTAAGAACTATAATATCGGTTTTTCTTAAATCTAGATCTATTTTCTTGGCATTATGGCAGTAAACGTTACTCTGGCCTACATCAAATAGAATATTTTGCTCTCCGTGAGTAATATACAGAGAAAGGCCATGCTCTGCAAGTAGTCCACGTTTTCTTACACGATTGTCAGTTAATACTTTGATTGTCATATTTTCATCTCCAAAGCTTAAAAATTGTTTCTTTGTTCTCCTCTTCTGCAATTTCCAAAACCATAGCCTGTACGACATCCTTTTTCACAAACTACTTTAATTGATTCGCATTTGGGGCATTTAATATCTGATTCAAGAACTGTTTCAAACTTTTCATAATTTTCTACCCATCTATACCCACATTCAGAACAGATCAGCCGACAGATATTTTGAGTTGCCTTTCCCCCGCGTACTTGAATTCCTTTTCCATTGACAAGACTATCGGCTATTTTTTCTCGTGCGCTCAGAAGTATTCTTTGAAAGGTTGGGCGTGAAACTTCCATTTTTTCAGCGCATTCTACCTGATCATAGCCTAATAGATCTTTCAATCTTATAGCCTCAAGCTCTTCAAATTTTAACACATTAGTTTCAATCTGAATATTCTCATCCCGAACAGGTATAAAAGCGGTTTGTCCCGGGATGTTTTCAATTTTTCTCCATTTAATGGGTCTAGGCATACTCCACCTCATTGCTTTGAGTTTCAATAATGCATTACTACTAACGATAGTATCACTGTAATTGATTCATGTCAACATTCAAAAAAGACCAAAGACAAGATCTTTGGTCTTTTAGGTAACATCAGATTTTTTTATCTGTTTGCTCAATACGTTTCTTAAGATCGACAATCTGATTTTCATAAAATCTTAACTGTTCTTCAAGCTCACTTCTCTCAACGGTCTGATCATTTAAGAAAGCAGAGGTGTAAGAAAACATTTCGCGATTATATCGACCTTTATAACACCTTCCTGACATTCTTCCACCTGTCCTGAATCCAAATCTTCTGTTGCACATGTATCCTAACCCTAAAGGTCCTGTACCGTCTTTTCCTGGCATTTTCTCACCTCCATAAATAATTATTGACATATGCTCATAATTATTCTACCATAATTATGGGCATATGTCAATAATAAAATAAGTTTTTGTATAAGTGTGTCTGAAATTGATTACTCCAAAATAATAAAAAGTTTATTTTTCTTTGAAAAATAATCAGTATAAAAAAAGTGCCCATTTAAGTGGACACCTTATTTTTTAAAATCCATGATCTGCTACATGTTCTATGAATACTTTCAATCCCAGAAGTATAAGGATAAGTCCTCCAGCTACTTCTGCCCATGAGCCGACAGCGTCTCCAAAGCGTTTTCCTATTCGTACTCCGGCAAAACAAACACCAAACGTTACGAATGCAATTATTCCTACAGAAATAAGTATATCCGACTGCATTGCGGCAAAACTCACTCCTGCTGCTAGCGCATCAATACTTGTGGCAACAGCCTGAAGCAACAGTTCTGATTTTCTTAACCCTTCAACCGGACATTGTTTTTTCTCTTTGTGAGAAGGAAATAGTTTTTCCAGAATCATTTTTACACCAATAAAGGTAAGGAGTATCAGCACAATATAATGGTCAAGATGTTTTATTCTTTCAATAAATACCTGTCCAAGATAGAATCCTAGTAAAGGCATCAATCCCTGGGCCGCTCCGAAAGAAAAAGCAATAATAAAGGAGTCGGAAAGCTTTATCTTTTTAACGCACATTCCGTTACTGACAGAAACCGCAAATGCATCCATTGAAAGTCCTAAAGCCAGGAGAAGAAGTTCAACTATATTCATAAAGTCCTCCGGTATGCAAAATAATCAGGCAGTTTCTATTATAACGCATAATATACAGTTTTCCAAAAATGTAACACTATAATCAAAGGTTTTTAATGCCATACGGTACATTTCTTATGATAAATAAAAACTTATGACCTGATCTATTATTTTTGACTGCATAATCTCATAATGTCTTTATCTATTCTTTCGGGCGTATCCATAGGACTATATCTGGCTACAACCTCTCCATTCCTGTTTATAAGAAATTTGGTGAAGTTCCACTTGATTTTGGGGCCTAAAATACTACTTTTTTTGCTTTTAAGAAATGTAAACAGAGGAGATTCGTTTTCACCGTTTACATCAATTTTTTCAAAC
>CALMRR010000206.1 GCA_937871925.1 uncultured Petrotoga sp. | reverse complement strand
AGAACAAGGTTTTCCTTGGTTTCTATAGAAGTCTCAAAAAGATTTTTCAATGAGGTTCCCAGGGTAATTGTAAGGAGAATAGGGATAACAAGCATCATGATCATCGGCCTGACATCCCTGGAAATCTTCTTAAGCTCACTTAAAATTAGTTTCATCATATTTTCATCCCATAAGTCTCCGTCCGGTAAGGGTCAGGAATACCATTTCAAGATCCGGAACGGTGCTTTCGATATTTTTTATGGAAATATTGTTGTTTGTAAAAAAAAGTATTATTTTATCTAGATTATTCACATCTTTGGACGATACTATCTTTATCGAACAGCCTGACATATCAACCTGAACATCTATTACTCCGTTTATTTTTTTTAGTTTTCTTTCATCAAGTCCATCGACAGAGGAGCTCTTAATAATTATGGTGGTGGTATCTGTTATTATCGACTTAAGCTCTTCGGAAGACCCCTGAGCGATAATCTTGCCGTGGTCAATGATTCCAATCTTACTGCATAATGATTCTATCTCATCGATATAATGACTGGTATATACGATCGTCATACCTGTATCGTTAAGCGTACGTATGATCTGAAGAATAAAGTTTCTGGTCTGTGTATCAATACCTACGGTAGGCTCGTCAAGTATAAGAAGAGCAGGCTTATGGCATATTGAACAGGCAATATTTAAAAGCCTCTTAAATCCTACGGTAAGCATCACCGGAGTTTTTTTGGAGTAATCTTCAAGCTCCAAAAGAGAGAGAGTCTGATTTACCGCACTGTTAAGTTCTTTTCCTTTCAATCCGTAAAGACTGGCGAAGAACTTTATATTTTCATATACACTGAACTCATCATATACCGCTATCTCCTGAGGAACAAACCCGATACTGTAGCTCATCTCTTTATTAGCAAGAGCAGCGTTCTGCTCCCTGAAAAACACCTCTCCTCTGTCAGGCTTTATAAGCCCCGCCATTATGCCCAGAAGAGTTGTTTTTCCGGCGCCATATGGGCCTACAAGTCCGTATATCTCACCTTTATTTATATCTATGCTTAAATTGTCTATAGTAACATAATCCTCAAATCTTTTGGTAATATTTTTAAGTTGAAGAATGCGCAC
Organism: uncultured Petrotoga sp.; assembly: GCA_937871925.1. GTDB lineage: Bacteria > Thermotogota > Thermotogae > Petrotogales > Petrotogaceae > UBA5851. Next base: position 1,331 of record CALMRR010000206.1, on the reverse strand, counting down.
TTTATCACCAACCTGAATTCATGGTATAAAAAAACGGCAACCTTTAGTAGTGATAAAGGTCACCAATTTCTATCACTTAAGTCATCAAAAATTACCCTTAAGATAGTATATTGCTATCTGTGTCCTATGCTGAAGTCCGGTCTTGCTCAGTATAGTCGTAATGTAATTCTTTACAGTACCTTCTGATATAAAAAGATGCTCGCTTATCTCTTTGTTTGAAAGTCCTTGAGAAATAAGCTTTATAATTTCAATTTCTCTTTCGGTAAAAAGCTCTTTATCAATTTTACTTTCCCTGTTCTGGTCTGAAAGACCATTTTTTATCTTACTAAGTACAACATCCTGAAGAACTGTATGACCACTGTTTACCATTTTTATAGCTTCTTTTATCTTATCTGGAGAGTTGTTTTTAAGCAGATAACCTTTAGCTCCGTTTTTTACCGCATCGATTATAAATTCGTCGTCATCGAAAGTCGTAAGTATAAGCGGTTTAGTCTGGGTTGACTTAGATATCTCACCGGTTGCCTGCACTCCGTTCATAACAGGCATCCTGACATCCAAAAGGGCAACGTTTATTTCATTTTTTTTACAGCTTTCCACAGCACGTAAGCCATTTTCAACACACTCTACCACTTCAAAGTCCCCATCCATGTCAAATATGATTCTCAGACTTTCTCTTATAAGCGCATCATCGTCTGCGATAAGAATCTTTATACCCATAATCTTACCTCCCGATTAACCTATTGGCAGAAGAACTATTATCGAAAAACCTTTTGAACCGTCTATAATAACCTTTCCGCCCATATTTTGAACTCTTTCTTCCATCCCGGTAATTCCCAGCCCCTTTTTTATTTTAAGGCTTCCTATCCCATTATCCCTTATCTCCAGTTTAATAAATTTATTTAATACTTCAACTGTCACCTTTATCTCTGTCGCATTTGAATGCTTAAGAACATTTGTAAGTGCTTCGTTAATGTTTTCAGTCATTACCTTCCACTGGAAGTACGATATCATATCGAGGTTTCCGCTGTAATAAAGAAACGTCCTGATATGGTTGTTAACCATAAATTCATCTAGTATAAGCTTGAGTCTGTTAATACCAAGCTGTTCGGCTGGAGGTTTTATGCTCCGCAGACTATCCCTTATGTTTTCCATACCTTCCCGTAAAACACCTATGGTACTTTGGATAAGCTCGTTTGATTTTCCCGGATCATTTTTCATAACGACTTTTGCGGCCTCAAGCTGCATAAGACTAGCCGAAAGGGTATGTCCGATGTTGTCGTGTATTTCCTGGGCAATCTTATTTCTTTCTTCAAGCTGCGAAACATACTTTA
>CALMRR010000205.1 GCA_937871925.1 uncultured Petrotoga sp. | reverse complement strand
TCCCTGACCTGCTCTTCCTTTGTTTCAAGAAGTGCTTCTATATCGTTTTTAAGCTCATTGACCAACATCCCATACTCTTTTTTACTCTCCGGCGGAATTCTGCCAATCTCTTTCATAAGGTCTGTTACCGTACCTTTTTTGCCCAGATATCTGGCCTTTATATTTTGCAGATCCTGAATATTTGAAACATTGAGAAGATCAGCTTCAAGCGCATCAAGAATCTTCTTCTTTTCTATTGTCATAAAAATTATCCTCCTTAACTGATTCTTCCTTATTTTTATTTTCTTTTTTTCTTGTATTAGAACCTATCGTCCTTATATAGCTATGAGTTTTTATCATGCAATACCCAACTATTATATTCAACACGAAACTTCCACCCAGTATAAAGTACCTGTACTCCGAAGCAAAATCAAAGAAGATCAAAGATAAAGCTGCGATACTTATAATCCATTGCAAGATTCTGTAAGAAAAAATATTTCCTGCAAGAACAGCCACAACTCCTATAATAACAGGGAAAAGACCATCTATAATTCCAAAAAAACTTATAAAAGAGCTGAAATATGCGACAGCACAGAATACGGCAAAAGAAATAATTACCGACAAAATCCGGCTGTAATACTTAAAGCCTGCCAGCATATACCTTCCCGGAGAAAATGGCTTTAGCATATAACCACAAAGAACTATAAAAAATGATACAATAAGGTTATTTACCATTCTACGGTAAATAAAAAATCTCGTTGGTTTGAAAAGCTCCGTTTCTTGGACATAACTGGTGACAACAGTATTGGTTACCTTTGAAAAACTGTAATTTATATTCTGGACATCCTTCAACACCATATTCATATAGCCGCTGCCTTTTGGAAGAAGTACCTTTATCCTGGACTGCTCCTCCTCAAAGATAATTACTGCTTTGGCATACTCAGGATATCTGTCGGTTTCCTTTATAAGATTATTTTCAAAAGGAACCTTTCCCATATAATAATAGGGCTGGCTTTGAAAGTACATATCAAGAAAAAAATTGGTTAAGCCGCTAAAGAGGAAAAATAGTATGATTATGTACGAACACACCTTGATATACTTTGGCATATTTATGGCCTGCTTTAATTTATCTTTCCGGAAGCTTGTTTTCCAGAAGAATTTTTTTGATTCTTACATCCTTTATATTTTGTTCTATCTTACCTATATCCTCAATCAAAGTATTATCCGAAAGATCAAAGAAAAATGGCCCTGTTTCAAAAAATATTTCTTCACCCTTTTCATCTGTTACACTGTCACAAACCGCTTCTATAAGTTCTCTGCTGTCGGTTATAGTCAGAACCGCACCATCTTTGGTATATTCAGATACCAAACGTGATATTTCCGAAAGATCTTTCTGCCTGACCGATTTTTCACCGGCTGCTATAATGACAAAATGCTTGTCACGCGGTTTATTCTTAAGTATCCACAATAAAGATTCATTCCACATATCAGGAATAACAAGATGCGTAAACGCCCGACCCAGCCATACCGACTGATTGGCGACTATCTCGTTTATAGTGAGTTTTCTGCAGTACCTGTTTGGTTCGCAGAGTATCTGGAAAAAAAGCTTTCCTGTTTCCTTGACTTTTGATGTAAAGATTCCCGATGATTGACCTTTTTCTATAACCATCTCGGGAAATCCGTTGTTGGGTTCCACAATTCTTATTACTGTAGTTGATGCACCGCTTTCTTCTATTGGCAAAAAGTATTACCTCCGTATCAAAAGGCTATTTTAGACTAATTTACATTATACCAAAAAATTATTAAAAAATAAAATTTACATTCTGATGCTAAAATACTACAGGAACAAATTAATTGAAGGAGGTGCACCAAATGAAAATATTTTTGGATACAGCAAATATCCAGGAGATTAAAAAAGGCATGGAGTGGGGCATAATTGACGGAGTAACCACTAATCCGACACTTGTTTCCAAAGAGAATGCAGTCTTTGAAGACAGAATAAAAGAGATCTGCGAAACAGTAAAGGGCCCCGTCAGCGCAGAAGTAACCGCAATGGATACAGAAGGAATGGTAAGTCAGGCACAGGAGCTTGCAAAAATAAGTCCTTACGTTGTAGTTAAAATACCTATGACGACAGAAGGAATAAAAGCAGTAAAAATACTAAGTTCAAAAGGCATAAATACAAACGTCACCCTTATTTTCAGTCCTCTGCAGGCTATGCTCGCCGCCAAAGCAGGAGCAACATATGTAAGCCCATTTATAGGCAGACTTGACGACATTGGTCATGAAGGAATGGAGCTTGTTACACAGATATCAGAAATTTTCTTTAACTATGATTTTGCAACTCAGATAATTGTTGCCAGC
>CALMRR010000204.1 GCA_937871925.1 uncultured Petrotoga sp. | reverse complement strand
GGAGGACTTTGAATGGATGGCGGACAAGCTTCTTAATCTTAGAATATTTGAAGATGATCAAGAGAAGATGAATTTGTCTGTTACAGATATTTCCGGTGAACTTCTGGTAATATCGCAGTTTACTTTATATGGGGACTGCAGGAAGGGACGCAGGCCATCTTTTTCTGAGAGTGCAGGATTGGAAAAGGCAAAAAAAGATTATGAAGAATTTCTAAAAATTTTAATATCCAAAACCAATCTTAAGGTTGCTACAGGGGTTTTCCAGGCTGTAATGAAGGTGAGTCTTGTAAATGAGGGTCCGGTCACATTAATCTTAGATTCTTCAAATGTTGTATAATATGAATCCGTAAAACTGATTAAAAGGAGGTTTTCCTTATGCAGGAGGCAGAAGTCACAGTATTTATATATTCGCAGGAGCCTTTTGAGGCGCATATCTCTGCAGAAGCTTTGAAGAACGGAATAAATCAAACCAATGTTTTAAAAATTTTCAATGGTCAAGAAAAGCCACAAAAAGGCGTAGTTGTAAAGTTTAAATTTCAGGATGGAAGTAAAAAATTCGTCAGAGCATAAAAATTAGATGACTGTAAAAAAGAATTCTTTTAATTAACTGACCCCAAAAAGTTAGACACAAATGGAAGTAGATTAAGCAATTAACAAAGACTGAGTTCTGTATTGAACAGGGCTCAGTCCTTTTAACTTGCCCTTGATCCTATGATGATTGTAGTAGTATATGTATTTTTCAAGTTCCTCACGGAACTCTTCAAAACTTTCAAACTCGCGAAGATACAGTAGCTCAGATTTAAGTAAGCCAAAAACCTGTTTCAGATGCGGACGTTCACTGATAGTATAGCTGATGATCTTACCATTATACATATCTAGGATTGGATATAAATAAAGCTTTCTGCAACTAGCATAAGTCTAAACTCATCCGAATACTTTCTTTTTCTTGACATAACAAAACCCCTTTCGTCAGATTCTCCCTAACAAAAGGGGTTCAATTCAAATATCCAAGATCAAAAAAATGTAAGATATTCAATTTCATCAAGTATATCGGATATATCTTTTACTGAATATTTTTTCAGTTCTTTTTTAGATGAAAAAAATGCTTTTCTGAAGATCTCGTTCTGATTTCCGGTTTTTATCTCTACGGCACACTCTGTCATTGCCGCAAGAATATCTGAATTCCTAACTATTCTTCCGTAGTCAGACGCAAATGGATTTGTCATAAAATCCTGTAGACATTCCATTTTTTCTTTTATTAATGAGTTAGACTCTTTCCATTCATCTATAAAATCATTTTCAATTTCGGAAATTATTCCTTCCAAGCCTTCAACCTTCTTTTTTGTTGGTGTGATAACATCTCCTGTGAATGCTTCAGGCAGGTCGTGAAGTATTGCTGCAGCAAGAGCTTTGTAAGTAGTATTTTCATCACAACCGTATATAATGGTAAGAAAAAGTGTTGAAGCCGTAACGAAAAATGAATGTGAGGCAACTGAACTTATGACATTTCGATGATTGTTGTTCCAGCGGATTATGGTATTTAAACGGAGAGTGGTATGAAAAAGTGATTCAGAAAGTTCTATAAGTTCATCTTTTCCTATGTAGTCCATGAGCTGAAGTTTTTCTTTCAGTTCTTCGTAAGACTGTGAATAGTATTGGGGAAAAATTTTTCTGTTTAGTTGAACTTCGCCTAAAGCCACTAGTAATGAAATAAGGGCACTCTTTTTGGAGTCTTCATGTGAAAGAGAATCCTCCATGAAAATGGCAGAGTTTATAGTTTCATCATCAATTATAAGTTTAAGGTCGCAATATGTACTCTGTAATACTTTATCCCATACTGATGAATTTTTGAGTATAATCCTATTCTTAGTATCTAGGGATATATCCGAAAGTACAATCTTAGGAAATTCCTTTACAATTCTTTTTTGCAAAAATCTCGTTGCCCTTGAGCTTTCCTGAGAGCAAACTGAAAAAAGCGATAGAACAAGACCATGATAAGCATTATCAGCTTCAGTAAACTTTATTAAACTTGGTCTTGTATTCCATCGGTACATACTGAACATCTTAGTGAGTTCAAGTAAAAACTTTCCCATTCCCATCTTATATCACCTTCATGTTTTTGATAAAAATAACTCTAGAGCATCGATTACTTTTTTTGAATGCTTTATACCTTGATCCTTTCGAAGGAAAGCAATGGCATCTTCTTTACTCCAAGCTTTTTTATATGGTCTTTCGGTAGTCAGAGCATCGTATACATCGGCAACTGAAAGAATTTTTCCAATATCCGAAATCTGGTCATCTTTTTTTCCATAAGGATAGCCGCTTCCATCAAGTTTTTCGTGATGTTCAAGAGGACCGTTAAGTATCTGATTATTTATAAGATCAACATCTGAAAGTATCTCAGCTCCAAGGGTAGTATGAGATTTTATTACATTAAACTCCTCTTCTGTCAGCCTATCTTTTTTATTAAGTATTTCATCTGGTATCCCAATCTTTCCTATATCGTGTATGAGAGAAGCTATTTCTATTGTGTCAATGAAGTTATCGTCATACCCCATCTCTTTTGCAATACTTACTGAATAAGCTGTAACGTTTTGTGAATGCATGTGTGTGTATTTGTCCCTTAAGTCTATTGCACTTGCAAAAGACAGTATCACATCTTTGGAAAGACGGGACATATCTTCATAGAGTTTTGAGTTTAGAAGTTTGTTAGACATTATTATAGCAAATGTTTCAAGTATTTCAAGATCAATAGCTGAAAACCCACTTTTTTTATTTACTGCTTCAACTACACCGACCGGAATATTATGATAGCGTAAAGTTGTTCCAATGATATTATAAGTGTGAAACCCACTTTTCTTATCAGTTTGCTTAAAATGAAAGGGAGTGGATTCTATATCGTTGAAGATGCAGGAGCGGTCGTTTTTAAATATATACCCGGCAATTGATCCTTCGATTGGGACATCAATTGTTTCAATTTTTCCGCTGGCTTTTCCTGAGATAACAAAAAAATTAAGAACATTCTTCGAAGCGTTATAAAGGAGTGTAGATGTTCCATCACACTTTAAAAGAGCAGCAAGTTCTTTTTCAATAGACATTAATAGTTTATTGAGCTTATACTCTTTATTCAAGTTTTTAATTGCTTCGACAAACTTGGTATAATCAATTTCGTCTTGTATTTTTGAAAAAATTTCAGTATCTTTTTCTAGGAGATAGTTTATTGATTTTATATCAAGAGGAGAAACCATATAAAAATCATTGAAGTAGATAAGTATCTCTGTATCTTTTGTTCTGAAAGTATAAAAATTATTTGTAATTTCGCCGCTAATTCCTTCCGGGGTAAGCATGCCGACAAAATCAGGAGATATTAACTTTAGTTTATCAAAGATTTTCATGATTGCACCTCAACAAAGGCGGCACACGGCCGCCTGTTTTTACTTGGATTCAAAAATAACCGAATTGGCAAATTTTGCAGTTTCCGGGTCATAGTAGAACTTGTACTTAAGACCGTTTGTCCCTATAACAGGATAAAACACATAGACTTCAAAGAATGTATCTGAATCCCATATATTGAAAGTGCCGTTTGTAAACAACCCTTTATTCAGATATGCTCCGCCAACAGTAAAGTCAGGCATCGAGCCAACGATATTTTTAAGGCTTACGGCAAGAGTTCCTGAAAGAACATCAAGACCTTCTCCCAAAAAGTAATTCTTGTAGCCTATATCAATAGATGCAAAATTGAAAATATTCAAAGAAAGGTTCCCAACTGCTCCAAGTCCGTAAGGTTTTTCCGGCAATTTTATAGTCTGAAGTTCTCTTTTTCTTTCATATAAAGGTCCTAAAAGTTGAGGTTCAAAATAATCACCTGAATAGCTTAATCCAAGACTGAACTGTGCAAAAGGGGGAATATCAAAGAAGGATCCAAGAAAACCTCCATATGCTAATTTTTCTTTCAGTGAACCACCGAAAAGCAGATCTGCTTCTGCACCAAATTTTATTCCCAAAAAGGTTTTATATAAAGAAAGTATTGCAGCATGCTCAAAAGGCTTTGATGTAAGTACCGATGATTCATATATGTATGTTCCGTCAATTATGGTGTCAAAAGCATTAAGCTTTATTCCTGCTGAGAATAATGGAGATGACTGATTGAATGAAAATGGAACAAATGAAGCTAACTCATAAGGAATATGTGCCCAAACACTTATGTTGTAGAGATTAAAAGCTGCATCAAAAACAAGAGCATTAGGTACAAAATAACGATTTGCAAGCATTCCAAGAGCGTATGTATAGTATGGCGAACGTCCATAATCAAGATTCAGAAAGCCAAGGTCAATACCCAGTTTGTTAAGCGTAACTGCGCTTAAAGGATCTGTACTATCTGTGGCAGAAGGTATTCCATAGTACATAGTGCCGTTAGTTCTTTCTGATATGCATTTAATCCTATACCAAGTTTTAAGAATCCAAATTTAAATTCAGGAGCAAAAGAATAGATAAAGTAGTTTGTTCCGTTCTTTTTAACGTTTCCGATGTTAAGATTGGTTAAGTCACTCGTTACAGCTTCTTCTGCTGGTTTGTTATCTGATGTTGATCCTGATTTTTCGGTTTTATCTTCTTTCTTTTCATCAGGCAGTTTTTCAGGTTCGATCTCTTCTTTAGGTTCAAGTTCTTTTATAAGCTCATCTTCTTTTATATCCAGTTCTTTTAGATCTGCAATTTTGTTGAAAACATCAAAAACAACCATCTTATTCATATCTGCGAACAAGGCTTTATCGTCAAGGCTTAGCGAAACAATTCCTTCAAATACTCTGATTATAGATTTTTCACCAGATTCAAAAGCAAAACGTGTACCTCGTACTCCGGCAACTACTGACTGATTATCAGAAACTATAAATTTTGAACCAGGAAGTAATTTTTTATCTATTGTATTATAAGTTAGTCCTTTTTTTACCTTGTATCGAAAATCTATTTCGTCTCCAGATTTTTGAAGAGTTTCAAAGATTATTTGTGAGTTTTCTGTAAGCTCTATGTTTATTTCCTGAGGACCGTTAAGTTTTACATATGCCCCTTTGGGATTTAATATTTCGTAGCCTTCAGAAATAAGCATATCTTTTTTTAACGGATTCCATATATCTGATGAGGCATCTTTATAAACAGAGGGCCCTTTAATGTTAGTTACTTTAAGTGCCACTGCCTCTGCGACAAGCTTGGTATCTGATATGGTAATATGTACTTCCGTGCTTTCTTTTTTAGAATTGGTAAATTTTACATAAGCAACGTTTTCTTTATACGGAGCAAGGAATATGAGAGAAACTTTACCGTTTTTTACGGCTATACCGTCAAAAAGAACGTCTGGGTTATCAAACCCTCCTATCTTTGTGTCTGCAAAAACCCTTTCGCCATCAGTTTCTATAGTTATTACTGTTTCTTTTCCTATTTGAAGCTGTGTTGAATCAGCAGTTGCTTTTATATATCCAAAACAACCTATGGCAGAGAGAATAAGAACCGTAATCAGCAGTAACTTCCTGATCATTTTAAGCCACCTCCAGAATAATAATAGTAATTATATAACTTAATGAAAGCGAGAAAAGTTTCTCATGGTTCTGTTTACTCTTTTGCGTATCCATGAATCTTAAAATAAAGTATACATAGACCGGAACAGATAAAAGTAAGAACCATAGATTAGGTAGAAATGGAATTGAAAATCTTATTAAATACCCAAAATAATCTTTTTTATACTTTGACATATCGTTAAAAATATAGCCTGACAGTATTCCTATAGTAAAAGCATTGAAAAGTCCTACAGATGATTTTAAGACCAAATCGTAGCTCAGATACATTTCCTGCCCGATAAAAAAATGAGAAACAATTAATAAAGTTAACAAATGAATCAGTTGGTCTAAAAGATAGTAATCTGCACCTTTGAAAAAATCTTTTTTCCCATATTTGAACTTGATGATATCAATAAAAAAATGCATCACAGATAATAAGATAAGCAAGCAATTATTTGTTAAACCCCTTGGAAGTATTACAATAAAGGTGCAGGCATATACAATCAGAATATGAAGAATAAGCACATAGATATTTTTATTCTTGTTTCTGGCTATAAAGGAAGTTTGAAAAACGTAATCACCAAGCATGTGTGAAAGGAAAAAATAGAAGAATACTGTCATTCTAGCACCTCGCACAAAGTCTTTACAAGTAAAGGATTAAAAAATATGCCCGAATAATTTCTAATGATCTCTAGAGCTTTTTCCTTTGGTAAAGCTGAACGGTAAGGTCTTTCCTGAGTCATAGCAATATATGAGTCACACAATCCTATTATCTGAGCAAAAAAATCTATCTCATCTCCCTTAAGCCCTGTTGGATATCCTTCGCCGTTCCATCTTTCGTGATGCTGATGAACAATCGTCTTAAGTTTATCTGGAAGAGACGGTATATTTTTTACAAGTTGATATCCCAGTTCAACGTGTGAGCGTATTATTTTTTTTTCCTCTTCGGTGAGTACCTCTTTTTTTGAAAGAATTGAGTTAGGTATCCCTATCTCTCCAATATCGTATATATATGTAGCCATACTAAGTATCCATTTATCTTCGGAAGATACCTTTTCTTTTTCGGCTATTTTCAATGCCAGCTCCTGAACTTTGTTCTCGTGAACATAATCATTCTTGACCCGTACATTCTGAGCTTTTAAAAGAGCATTCAAAGTGCTCATAAGCATCGATTTTATTTTTTCTTCTTTAATAGTCACCTCCATAACAGAGGACACAATTTGAGAGATTAGAAAAAAACTATAGTAATCGATAAGGTTAAAATATCTTTTTGTGGTTATAAAAACCAATGTACCAAATGATTTATTTTCAAAGGTAAAAGGTATACATGAAAAATTCTTTATGTTTTTGGAGTCCAAGTCAAAGCCTTCAATAGTAATATATCCAGGATGTAAAGAAGGGTCATTAACGCATATCGGAAGGTTTAACAAAACGCTTTCTCCTGCAAGAGTACCTTTTACCGGGATTCCGGTCTCGTTATTCTCGGTACTTAGCTTATTTATATATCTAGTTTCAAGATTTTTCTCATCATCATTCAGAAAAAGTATTGAAAAAGAAGAAAAACTAAAAATTTTCGATATATGTTCCAATATTGATGAAGAAGTTTCGTATATGTCAGAGTTAACAGAAATAGAGGTGGTAATTTTCATTACCTGAAAGAGTATATCCTCAAGTGCAATATCTTCTATTTTGAGATAGTCCCGTATCATTTTGTCAAGGACCAAGATATACTGAAGTTTATCTTTGTTTACCGCAAAAAAATTCAATTTCACTTTTTCAGAATAACTTAAAGATGCAATACACTTTTCAAAGTGTATTTCAACAGCATCTTGATAATTATTTATATTATCTAACTCATATATTATGGTATAACCGTTTTTATTCAGTTCTTTGATATAATCAATTATTCTGTTTATCATTTTTTCTCCCTTTAAGTGAGTAAAGCTTCAAAGGCTTACTTTTACCTTTTACAGAAAAATCTCCCATAGCTTCAAAAATGAATGTATCTCCGGCCATTTCATAAACGGTTTCAGTTACAAGTATTTCTTGGTTAAGATCACGCGTCAAATGTTCCACTCTTGAAGATGTGTTAACAGTATCGCCTATTGCTGTATAATCCATTCTGAAAGGAGCTCCTACATTGCCAATTACCACCTCTCCAAAATGTATTCCTATACCATTTTTTAATTCGAATGGGAGGTTGAGCTTTTGATTTAGTTTCTTAAGCTCTTCCTTCATATCAAGCGCACAGTTAAGTGCTCTTGATACTTCGTCACCATACGTTACGGGAGCACCAAAAATACTCATAATAGCATCACCTATAAATTTATCGATGGTTCCGTTATATCTGTTCCTTATTACATCAGCCATGGCGGTAAGATACTCATTAAGAAAACTTATTACTCCTTCAGCATTCATTTTTTCAGATTTCTCTGTAAATCCTTGAATATCAGAAAAAAGAATCACAGCATTATATACTTTTCCACCCAAATTAAGATTACTGCTTTTTATTATTTCTTTTGCAACAGTATCCGGAACATATTTGTAGAAAAACCCTTTTATTTTTTTCTTTTCACGATACTCTGAAAGGAAGGCGAATACTGTGTCTGTAGATATTATAATTACAGTTGACAGCAATGGGAAAAACATATCCAGCCAGATTTTTGAGGTAAAGGTAATATAGGAAAAAATTATAACAAAGAGCGGAACAACGAATGCAATAAGTTTTCTATAAGGATTAGTAAATGCCAGCAATAAAAGCGAGACAACCATACATATAACAAGATAGAGAATACGCCAAATAAAACCAGGCCTCTCAAGAGCCTCATTACGTATAAAATTTTGTACAGCATTAGCGTGTATATATACACCCGCTTCTTCGGTCGAAAAAGGAGTGACCCTCAGATCATAAAGTCCTTTTGCAGTATCCGTATACCCAACAATTACAACTTTGTTGTTTATATCCTTAGGATCAAAGTTATTGTTCATTATATCGTAGAAAGATATCTGTTTAAAGACCTCGCGACCTTTGCCATAATAATAAATCTGGAACCGGCCATAGTTATCAAAAGGGATTTTTTTGTCAAAAATATTCAATGAACTATCTTTAAAATCAACAATGATATCCTGTGCATCAATAAACTGAGCATAGAGCATAACATCCATATGAGGTATTAAAGTTAATCCAAATCCGTTTTCTTCTGCCCATACTTCATTAAAAAACAATGGCATATTACGTACAATACCATCTACATCAAGTGCCCCTATTTCGTAGGAAGTAACAGGAACAACTTCGGAAAGCTCTTTTATAGCAGGAACAATCTTGTATACTCTGAAAAGAGATGTCTTATTTACATTTTCAATATTCATTATTTTTAACGAATGATCAAGATAATGCGTATTTTGTAAAAGATATCTACTGTACTCTTCAGGGTATTTCATAAAGATAGAGCTATCAACTATTATGTAGCTACCTAGTATTACTTTTGGATAGCGACGTAAAACTGAGGCAAAGTATGTATCGTTTCTCTCATCTTTTTCATCTGGGGATGTAAAAGAAATATCAAATCCTATTGTTTTTGCACCATTTTCGAAAAGTTTTTTTACCAGCTGTCCAAAGTGTCTTCGTTCCCAAGGCCAACTATCATTATTTTCTCCTGCTTCCATATTTATTATGGATTCTTCGTCAATAGCAACAACCACAACATCACTTTCTATCTTGTCTGTTCCTCTTATTTTATAACGTAAATCCAGTGTTTTTAATTCAAAAATCTCTATCCATACATTTTTTACGTACGGAGAGATTATAAAAAGCAATATAAGAAGGACGCTAAGCAGTATTTTGACTTTTTTAATCATACCTATCACTTCTCATTCAGAGAATATTTAACAGCAATTTAATTATACTAAAAAAAAAAATAAATTACAAATTAAATCGGTAACAAAAAAATGGTGCATAGCACCATTTTTTTAACTAAACATTGATTTTCTTTTTATCTTTATCCGGAAGTATTAGATTAAGTGTAATTCCAGCAATTGCTGAAAGTGCAACCCCTTTTAACTCTACGTTTCCTACAGTAAGTGAGGCTCCACCTATGCCCAAAGTCAGCATCACGGCACCTATAAGAAGATTTTTGGAATTTGCAAAATCGACTTTTTCATTCACTAAGGTTCTTATACCTACTGAGGCAATCATCCCAAAAAGTACTAAACTTACTCCTCCTATTACTGACTGAGGAATAGTTTGAAGAACAGAACCGAACTTAGAGAAAAAAGCCAGAACAATTGCAAGTATTGCTGCGCCTCTTATAACGGAAGGATCGTAAACTTTTGTAAGTGCAAGAACACCGGTGTTTTCAGAATAAGTTGTATTGGCTGGTCCCCCAAGTATACCTGCAAGCGAGGTTGCAAGGCCATCTCCCATAAGTGTTCTGTGAAGTCCTGGATCTTTGACAAAATCTTTTCCGACAACTGCTCCATTTGTAGTAATATCGCCGACATGTTCCATAAATGTAGCTATAGTAAGAGGCACAGTCATAAGTATGGCTGAAATATCAAACTTTGGAAATACAAATTTGGGAAGTCCAATCCAGTCAGCTTGTGTAACTGCTTGAAAATCAATATTTCCGGTTGCAACAGCTACAGCGTAACCTATAAGTACTCCCATGAGTACAGGAATCATACTGAAAAATCCTTTGAAGAAAGCGGAAAAGAATATTACGGCAGCCAAAGTGCAGAGAGATATCAACCAATTAGAAGAGGACCACTGAATAGCGACCGGAGAAAGCGAAAGACCGATAATGATTATCATTGAACCAGTTACTACAGGGGGGAAAAGTTTTTTGATTTTTTCATATCCCACCAGATTGACTAAAAGAGCAAATAGAAGATAAACAAGTCCTGCTATTGCTATGGCTCCTGTTGAATACGCTAGATCTCCAAGCTTATCTCTTACTATTAAAATAGGGGTTATAAAAGCAAAACTAGAGCCTAAAAAAACAGGAACTTTAAAACCAGTTACCGTGTGGAAAAGCAATGTACCCAAACCAGCAGTAAAAAGAGCTAAAAGCGGGTCAATTCCGGTAAGTAGCGGAACCAAGACAGTTGCACCAAACATAGCAATAAAATGTTGAAGTGAAAACACGTACTTTTTCCAACCACGTATCTTGTAACCAGAGCTTAAATCTGACATATACTCCTCCTTTTTAACCTCACCGGGCTAAATTAAAGTGTCTGAACCGTACAAAGGTTACATCAACGGTATTAACTTTAAGTGTTTCAAATATGTATTTTATGTTAATCTAAAGAATGTATAATAAGTTAAATATTGGAGCGCATAAATTTTCAGCTATATATTGTATAATTAATTAAGAAAAATAAAGTAAAGATTGAGGTGCTAAATTGTCAAAAAAGGTATTTATCGTTGGAGCCACAGGGAGTATAGGAGAACAGACACTCGAAGTATTAAGGACTTTAAATTCTCAAGGCTTTGAATACAAAGTAGTTGGTATCTCTCTTAACTCCAGATGGGAAAAGGCAGTTCCGATAATAGAGGAGTTCTATCCAAGATTCTGTTGTGTTGCGGATAATAATGCTACTGTTCCACAAAAATATAATAACACTGTCATAAGGAGAGGTTTTGAAAGTATCAATAGTAGCATAGAAGAACTTTGCCCTGATATAACAGTAGTAGGATCCTCAGGTTTTAGAAGTCTTTCAAATACTATGTGCGCAATAAAAAATTCTGAAAGAGTATGTCTTGCAAACAAAGAATCGATAGTATGCGGTGGAAACATTATTTTTAATGCAGCTCAAAGGTATTCTACACAGATAATTCCTGTGGATAGTGAGCACAGTGCAATTTTTCAGCTTTTGCAGGGTGAGAAGAGTGCTATTCAAGAGTTAATTATAACAGCATCGGGTGGTTCTTTGAGGGATCTTCCCTTAGAAGATTTTGCCAGTATAACTCCTGAAAAAGTTCTCAGCCATCCTGTTTGGAAAATGGGATCTAGAATTACTGTTGATTCTGCAAGTATGGTAAATAAAGGATTAGAAGTAATGGAAGCGTTTTATCTTTTTAAAACTTCTTCTATTAAAGTTCTTATTAACAGAAAAAGTATGGTGCATTCTGCTGTAAGATTTACTGACGGAGTATACAAGATTCACTATGGTCAACCTGATATGAGAATACCAATTGCATATTCAATAACCTATCCGCAACGTTCAAGATTGGATTATGGAGGACCTGATCTGTATTCAGAACCGATAATTTTTGAAAATGTTGACTATCGGAGGTACCCTTCTTTGAAGCTTGCTTTTGATATTCTTGGGAATCAGTTGCTTCATATAGCCTACAATGCAAGTGACGAAGCTGCAGTAGAGATGTTTTTAAATAAGCGGATAAGCTTTCCAGATATTTATAAACTGGTCTATGCAGTGACAAGCTCGGTTAATGAGTCTAAAACAGAGCTCAATGATCTTGAAGAAATAAGTTTTTATGATGAACTTTTCAGAAGAAAAACATATGAAATTATTGGTGGTGATAAATGATGACTATAGTATGGTTTTTGCTTATAATAACTGTTTTGGTTATTGTCCATGAATTCGGCCATTATTTGGCGGCTGTTTCGCTGAAAACAAGAGTTGAAGAGTTTGCTATTGGTTTTGGTCCTGCACTTTTTAAGCTTAAAGGCAAGTATACTCAGTTCAGATTAAATGTTTTTCCTTTGGGTGGTTATGTGAGACTTGCAGGAGAAGACAACGGAAATGAAAACTATGATCCTTCCGATAGTGGACTTTTTATAAACAAAAAGCCATGGCAAAAGCTTGTTATTGCACTTGCTGGGCCTTTATTTTCAATTCTTCTAGGCTATATTGTCATAGGATTTTCTGGAATGGTGTATGGATTCAATGAGGTAGTCATTGAAAAAGTAATCCCTGGTTCTCCTGCCGATGAAGCAGGCTTACTTTCTGGAGATATCATCAAAAAAGTTAACTCTGGGTATGCTTTTGACCGTTCTATTTTGAGTCTTAATATTGCAGAAGGTAAAAAAGTTGATATGCAGGTTGTGAGTTCCGGCAAGATAAAGGAGCTTTCTGTTTTTCCTTCTTATACTGAAAAGGTTGATACTATAGTACTTGATTACTTTGAATATGAAGGAAATCTTGAGGAACTTTCCAATAAAAAGCTTTTAAAAATTAATGGATCGGATAAAATAAGTGAGGTTTTTTTAAGACTTGAAGCAGGTGATCCTATCAAGCTTGAGTTTGAAGGAGGAACTTTTTTAAAAGGAAAGCTTAGTTCCTATTCTGTTGAAAAAGAACGTTATACTATAGGTGTATATTTTGCAGTATTCTCCAATATCATAAATATTAATCAGGGAAAATTTCAAAAAGGCGATAAGATAATAGCAATAGATGATTTTGAAATAAACGGAGGAACCGACTTTCTTGAATGCATAACTAAGTTGTCTCTTTCTTCAAGACAGTTTTATCTCCAGACAGAAGCAAACCGTACAACGAAATACTTTTCTCCTTTTTCGGGGGACGATATCTTTATAAAAATTCTAAGAGAAGGTAATGAGATTATTATTAATATTGAAAAAAGTGAGTTTATGCAGCTCCTTTCTTCTGTTAATGCAGTAGCCCCGGGGTATGGAAAATGGAGACCAAAAGGAGCCGAAGTTATAGGAGTGTCGATACAATGGGCAAACAGTCTGCTTAAAGCAATGCTTCAGTCCATAGGGCAGCTTTTTACAGGTAAAGCCAACACAAATGATCTCATGGGGCCAGTGGGAATAGCCAATATAATTGGTCAGGCTGCTCAGGCTGGAATAGAAAGCATATTAAGTCTTATTGCCCTTATAACGCTGAATCTGGGAATATTTAATCTTCTTCCTTTACCTGCATTAGACGGAGGACGAATAGTATTTTCTCTTTATGAGATGATAAGCCGCAGAAAGGTAAATCCTAAAGTAGAGGCAATAGTTCATTTTGTAGGGTTTGCTTTGCTTATGGTTTTGATGGTGTACGTTACTTTTAACGATATTACAAGATTTATGAAGTAGGTGGAGTATGTTTTCAAAAAAAACTGTAAAAGTCAAAAATATTTTTATAGGCGGTGAGCACGAAATTGTAATTCAATCCATGACAAATACTGATACTTTAGATATAAGCTCTACTCTTAATCAAATAAATAATCTGCATGAACTTGGAGCTCAGTTAATAAGAGTATCTGTAAGATCTCTTGACGATATAGATCCTTTCAGAATAATATGTGCAAGTTCAAAGGTTCCGCTGTGTGCAGATATACACTTTGATTACAGAGTTGCTGTTGAATCAATTAAAGCAGGAGCTTCTAAAATAAGGCTTAACCCCGGGAATATAGGTGCAGAATGGAAAGTTCGAGAAGTGGTAAATATTGCAAGAGAGCACGGAGTCCCAATAAGGATAGGTGTAAATTCTGGCTCGATAAAAAAAGAATTTTCACATCTTGAAAGGTATAAAGCACTTGCCGAAAGCTGTCTTGAAGAGTTACGAATACTTGAGTCCATGGAATTTGGCGACGTTGTTCTATCGTTGAAATCATCCGATGCTATGGAGACTTATAATGCAAATCTTTATGTTGCCGGAAAGGTTGATTATCCGATGCACCTTGGAGTTACTGAGGCAGGAGTATGGGAGGACTCTATTATTCTCTCATCTGCGGGAATAGGTTCTCTTTTATTTAATAAAATAGGAGATACAATCAGAGTATCTATTTCGGGAGATCCTCTTCAGGAGGTAACTGCAGCCAAAAAAATGCTTACTCTTTTGGGATATCTTAAAGGCCCAAGGGTAATTGCGTGTCCCACATGTGCCAGAACTCAGATAGATGTTGCTGAGCTGGCTAAAAAGGTAAAGATAATGACAGCAGATATTCATCAGGAAATCACTATAGCAGTTATGGGATGCGTAGTCAATGGTCCAGGAGAAGCAAAAGATGCTGATATAGCAGTTGCAGGAAGTGGCGGAGCCGGAGTGATATTTGTAAAAGGAAAGATAGTAAAAAAAGTTGAACGATCCAATTTGGAGAAGGAATTAATGTGTGAAATACAAAAAATGATTTACAGAAGGTGATATATGTTTATTAATCCTGCTTCAGATAATAAAAATCCGGAAAGCGAAAAGATTAAGAGTAAAAAAGTAAATAAGAAAAAAGCTTCATCAACAGGAAAAAGTGAAGAAAGCTCAGATGATTTTTTTGATATACTACTTACTAAGGACTATGAGCTTACAGAGAAGGAGCTTAAGAAATTAATAGATATGATTTTTGGATTTGGCAATTCTTTTGTCCGTTCACCAACAGAATGGAATTTAAAAAGATATAAAAGTGCTATAAAAGAGTATTTACAAAAGATTGAAAAAAAACTTTATAAAATTAAAGAAGAACTGGGAATGGATGTGGATTATCCCAGACTTCACGTTATAGCTGAAGTAATTGATGAGAAGATAGGTCAGATAACCCAGGCGGTGTTCAAAAAAGAGAAAGATACTCTTTTTTATGCTTCAAGAATAGGTGAAGTAAATGGTCTTTTGGTTGATCTGTACCGTTAAGCGGAGATAAAAATGTTTGAAGAATGGTTGGAAAAATTCATTATTAACCTGAACTCATATAAAGGATGTTCCTTGTGTATGGTTTCTTTTGACGGTACTCTTAACAACCATGTTGCAGTAGAAATTTGTAAAAGAACAGAGGGGCTAAGTCCTTATGAAGTACTGGTAATTAAGCCTGATAAAGGAAATATAAAAATTGACTCTGTACGTGAAATAAGGGAGTTTAGTCTTTTTCGTCCGGTTTATTCTGATAAAAAAGTTGTTATAATAAATGATATAGAGACTATGACAGTCGAAGCAATCAATGCATTTCTGAAGATTCTTGAAGAGCCTCCCGAGTTTATGATTATAATAGCTTTTACATCTAGATGGAACTCTCTTCTTTCCACAGTAAAAAGCAGATTTTTAAAGATAAATATTCCTTTTCCAGTGAAAATGAGGAAGGAGTTATCAGAAAGATTTAAGGAAAATCTTAATTTGATTGCTCCGGTTATAAACTCTGATTATGAAATAATTAGATATCTTCTGGAATCTGATAAAGAAAGTATAGTTGAAACTGCAAAAAATTATATTGATACTAATGATATAGACTTTCTTATAGATAGTCTTTCTGTAGGCTTAAGTACGGTGCCAGAGCGATTAGGATTCGTTTTTTCATACTTCCGGTTTCTTACAGTTATTTCTGCGATGAATGAGAAGAATTTTTTAAATGCTGTTACAAGTGTTTGTCGTGTAAAAGAGAGTGTAGATCCCCTTGAATTTCTTAAGTATCTATCCAAAAACGGAATTTCTTTTCTTCATGATGCATTTGTCTGTAAGCTTGGAACCAGATGGAAGTATATGGATAACTCCGGAGCAGCTCTTTTTTTCGGAACACAGAATTTTAAATTTAACAGCAATATTATTTACGATACAATAAAGCATTTTGAGGTATTAAGCGCTGCAACAGTATCTAAATTTAATTTTGAGCTTGAAGTTTTTTCCCATTTTTTCAGGATAGCTGAATGTTTTTTTCTTTTGAAATAAGGAGGATATTAGAATGCTTGAAATGACAGCAAATGTTTATGGTATAGAACAGATGGAGTTAGAAAAAATATACTATTTTTCTTATATTGGAGATCAAGAAGAAATAAAAAAAGGTGATCTTGTTATAATAAATACAGAGCTTGGAGAAGATATCGGAAAAGTTGTTTTTGGTCCTAGAGAGATGAGCTTTGATCAAATTGGATACGAACCTACTAATATAATACGCAGACTTACTTCAGAGGATATGGTGGAGTATAACAAGGCACTATGTGAAGCATGTGAAGTAACGGAATATACCAAAGAAAAAGTAAAAGAGCTTAATCTCAAGATGAGATGTCTTAAATCGAAGTATACTTTCGATAAGTCAAGGCTAGTAATCTATTTTGGAGCTGATTCCAGAGTTGATTTTCGTGAGCTGGTAAAAGAACTTGCAAAAAAGTACAGAGTCAGGATTGAACTGAGACAAGTGGGTATCCGTGACGAAGTCAAAATAAAAGGCTCTTTAGGACTGTGCGGGCAGGTTTCATGCTGTTGTAGATTTTTAAGGGAGTTTGATTCAATAAAAATGGAGTTAGCAAAAACACAACAAATGATGATAAATACAGCTAAAATTTCCGGAAGATGTGGAAAACTTCTTTGTTGTCTCAAATATGAAAATCAATTTTATGAAGAAGTAATGCAAGGTGTTCCTTATGAGAACACAACCATAGAGTATGACGGAAAACCGGCTAGGGTAATAACTGTTAATGTTTTTTTGAAAGAAGTAACTTTACAGACCATTGAGGAGAATCAGCCCATTCTTATTAAAGTACCGTTTGACTTTTTTAAAAATAATAGCTTTATTACTTTTGAAACAGAGAAAGAGTCATTCAGAGGGAAGAACAAGGATCAAGTTTTCTATGAAGAAGACTCAGAGGATATAACCAACGGAGAGTAGTTAGTACAAAGGAGAAGACATGTTTAATGAAAAAAAAGTTATAGAAAACGCAATTAAAGAGTTTAATCTTCCTCAGGGGATTAACGAACAGCTTATATTTAACTCCTTATGCCATACATCTTATGTGTTTGAAAAAAGTAATAAGGATAGGCACATTTCCTCTAATGAAAGACTAGAATTTCTTGGTGATGCTGTTCTCGAACTTGTTCTTTCTGAGTATCTTTATCTTGAGTATAAACTCTCAGAAGGAGATATGTCAAAAATCAGGGCAACAGTTGCAAGTGAGATTGTGCTGTCTGAAGTAGCTAAAGAGATAGGCGTGGAAAAGTATATCTTTTTAGGTTCTGGTGAGGAAAAGTATGGTGGCAGGATGAAGTCTTCCATACTTGCTGATACGACTGAAGCATTAATCGCTGCAATTTATTTGTCGTTGGGTTATGAGTATGCAAAATCATTTATCTTAAAGTATATAGATTTTTATGTAAAAGAGGCTATAAATGGTGTACTGTTTTTAGATTATAAAACCAAGCTTCAGGAGATTACCCAAGAAAAGTATAAGGTGCTTCCCGAATATGTGCTGATTGATTCTAACGGTCCCGACCACACAAGACTTTACACAATAGAAGTAAGAATAAATGGTTTAAGCTGTGGTACAGGGAATGGCCAGTCAAAAAAAATTGCAGAGCAGCTTGCAGCTAAACAAGCATGCCAAAAAATTCTTGCAGAGGAGTTAAAAAGTGAATGAGCCTTCTTATATAAATCTTTACAAAACAGGTGAACTAAAAAGAAGAAAAGAGATGCTTTACAAGAAATTGAAGAGCTGTGATCTTTGCCCACACAGATGTATGGTTGACAGAACCGAAAAACCAGGATACTGTAAAGTAAGAGATGTGACTAGAATATCAGAGTATGTTCTTTATCCTGGGGAAGAACCCCCGCTTACCGGTAAAACCGGTGCAGGCGGTATTTTTTTCAGCAACTGTAATATGAAATGTATTTACTGTCAAAACTTTAAATTTAGTCAAGAAGGATTTGGCAAAGAGGTTACGGTACAAGGGCTTTCAGAAATTTTTCTTGAGATACAAAATAATAAAAAAGCAGTAAATCTTGATCTTATAACGGCGACCGCTTATCTTCCGTTTATATATGATGCTCTTATAATAGCAATAGAAAAAGGGTTTAGACTTCCTATTGTATGGAATACTTCATCTTACGAGAGTGTTGAAACGCTTAAACTGCTTGATGGAGTGGTGGATATATATCTTGCAGATATAAGGTATACAAGCAACGCTATCGGGAAAAAGTATTCAGGAGTAAAAGATTACTGGACTGTATGTGAACAGGCTATTTTTGAAATGTACAGGCAGATAGGCAATGATTTTATTTTAGATAATGAAAATATTCTTAAAAGAGGTATAATATTAAGAATACTGGTGCTGCCGTCTAACATCCAGCAAGCTATCCAGGCTCTTAAGTTTATAAAGTATGATCTTTCTGATAGAATTGCTGTTAGTCTTATGGATCAATATGTTCCTGTAAACCATACAAAGAACTTTCCAGAAATGGACAGATTTCTCAAAAAAAGCGAATATGAAGCGGTAGTAGAGGTTTTGCAGGAACTTGAACTCATTAATGGCTGGGTACAGGAACATAAGTTAATAGACGAGTAATTATTAATATATTGGGGTGAGCTATTTTGACTAAAGAACAACTTGTTTTAGAGATACTTAATCAGCTTCAGGAAGGTATACTGGCAGTCGACGAGAGAGAGAATATAATATTTTTTAACAATTCAGCCTGCGGTATTCTTGGAGTAGAGAAAGATGCTGTCCTATATAAAAATGTAGTGGATACAATTCCTAATACCAGATTGCATATAATTTTAAGGACAGGTGTATCAGAACTTGACCGTCTTCAAAATCTTGGAAATAAAGTCATTATTACTTCTAGATTTCCTATAAGAAATGAAGAAAACGAAATAGTGGCTTCGGTTGCTGTTTTCAGAGATGTTACTACAGTACAGAAGCTGGCGGAAGAGGTAACTAATCTTCGTGAAATAGAAGCAATGCTTACATCGGTTATTGATTCTACAACCGATGCTATATCAGTGGCCGATGAAGAAGGGCGTATTGTAATGGTTAACAGAGCGTATACCAAGATAACAGGACTTACTCCTCGTGAAGTAATAGGTAAACCTGCTACAATAGATATTGCTGAGGGAGAAAGTCTTCATATAAAGTGCGCACGCGAAAAAAAACCGATTTTGAATGTAAAAATGCAGGTTGGTCAAAATAAAAAAGATGTAATTGCTTCTGTTACACCGATATTTGTCAAAAATGATTTTAAAGGAAGTGTTGGTGTAATTCATGACATATCGGAAATTCAAAATCTGCTCAATGAGTTGGAGGCTACTAAAAGACTTCTTAAAAAAGAAAAAGCCAGACATACTTTCAACGATATTGTAGCGGTTTCTTCAGCTATGCAAAATGTTATAAAGCAATCTCAAAAAGCCGCAGAAACAAAAGTAAATATTTTAATACAGGGCGAAGTCGGAGTAGGAAAAGAAGTTCTTGCCCAGGCTATTCACAATGCTAGTGAACGTTCCTCAAAACCATATATAAAGATTAATCTTGGTCTTGTTATGCCTGATAAACAAGAAGAGTTCCTTTTCGGAGAAAGAAGTTATTTTATAAAAGCTGATGGAGGAACTTTGTTTATTGAAAATATACAGTCAGCTACTCCGTTTGTTCAGTCGAAGATCCTAAAATATATTAAGGATAATGAGTTTGATAGTCAATGTTATGACTATAAGCCGGATGTTAGATTAATATTTTCAAGTCCCGATGATCTAAAGACTCTTTCAAGCATAGGTAAGTTCTCTCCTGAAATATATTATAAAATTTCTGTAGTGACTATTAATATTCCTCCCTTACGAGAAAGAAAAGAAGATATCCCAGCACTTGCAAAACAGATACTTCACTCATTGAATCAAAAGTACGGAAGGATAATTTATGATTTTACGGAGGATTCTTTAAGCAAACTTCTTAACTACAACTGGCTAGGTAATATTAGAGAACTGGAAAATCTTATTGATCGAGCCATTCTTAATCTGGGTCCTGCTGACAGAATAATAACCTCTGCACATATACCAGATATTGTTGAAAGCAATGAACGCAGTACTGGTAATATAAAGGAACTTTTGGATGAATATGAGAAAAAAATTATAATAGAAATGCTCGAAGTTTGTCACGGAAACAAAACAGAAGCGGCAAAAAGACTTGGTCTTACAGTGAGAAACCTTTATTATAAGCTGGATAGATATGGTATAAAATCATGAGGTTTAACTTCAGTCTTGAGAGAATAATGAAGTTAAGAAAAAAATTTGAAGACCTAGCCAGGGAAGAGCTTTCAAAGAAGATAAAAGAAAGGCAGGAAGTTGAAGAAAGAATTCATGCGACTGATTTTAAAATAAGTGAATTTGAAAGGGAATTTAATAATGAGCTTAAGTTTACAATTTCTCCTCAAAAACTTCAGCAGCTTATAGAGTATCGGGAGTTTCTAAAAAAAGAAAGGATCCGTTTGATAAAATTTCTTCAGAAAAAGCTTTCTGAAGAAGATGCGGCGCGCCAAGAGTATCTAAAAAAGAAGAATGAAAGGGAAGTGCTTGAAAAGCTAAGAGAAAGAAAATATGATGATTTTATTACTGAAATGAGGAAGATTGAAAACAAAGAGATGGATGAAGTAGCACAGAATAAATTTTTACGAAATAAAATAAATTCTGATGAAAACAACAAAAAACAGGCTTGACGCCTGTTTTTTGTTGTTTTAGAAGTAAAGCTCGTATTCCTGTGAAGTTGGAGCATTATAAACATACTCCGCTTCCTTAG
>CALMRR010000203.1 GCA_937871925.1 uncultured Petrotoga sp. | reverse complement strand
TACTACTAATATTGTAGATGAAAAGTACTTTGAAAAGAATGACTTTCATATTCATCTTCCTGAAGGAGCTGTTCCCAAGGACGGTCCTTCGGCCGGAGTTACACTTACAACAGCCTTGGTTTCTGCAATAAGTAATAAAAAAGTCAGAAATGATATAGCAATGACAGGAGAGATAAGTCTCAGAGGAAAAGTGCTTGCAGTTGGAGGTATAAAGGAAAAACTTTTATCTGCATATCGTGCAGGCATATATGAGATTCTTCTTCCGTTTTCAAATCAAAAAGATGTTGAAAAACTGCCTCCAGAAGTTATTAAGAGAATGAAACTGCACTTTGTGCATGATATTGAACAGGTGCTTGAAATAGCTTTGATAGGAGGTATTAAAGATGCAGGCAAGGAAGGTTGAATTCATAAAATCGGTTTTTTCAAAAAATGATTATCCACAACCTCTTAGTGGAGAAATTGCTTTTGCTGGGCGGTCAAACGTTGGCAAATCAAGTCTTCTTAATGCGCTTTTGGGTATTCAGATTGCCAAGGTAAGCCAGGTTCCGGGAAAAACAAGAGCAATAAACTATTTTTTGATAGATCAGAAGTATTATTTTGTGGATCTGCCAGGATACGGTTATGCTAGAGTTTCAAAAGAAGAGAAAGAGAAATGGAATACTTTTCTTACAGAGTATTTTTATGAACGTAAATCTCTTCAGATGGTTTTTTTGCTTATAGACCACAGGCATGAGGTTCAGACAAACGATATTTCTATGGTACAATGGCTTAAAGATATAAGGGTCCCGTTTTCATTGATTCTTACCAAATCTGACAAGCTAAGCAGAAGCCAGCAGTTGAAAATGATTGAAACTATCAAGTCACAGCTTTCGTTTTACGGAGAATATCTGTACTTTCCAACGTCTTCTGAAACCAGAGATGGGATAAAAGAGTTAAACAGCTATATTTCAAATATTTTCGGAGAATAATAAAATCGGACACTTCATTGAAGTGTCCGATTTTATTATCTTAAAGTAATTTCAGCCTCTAAAAGTTCCAGGAAAATGGCAAGCGGAAAAATGTCCGGGCTTGATTTCCATTAACATGGGTTCTTCTTTTGAACAAATATCTTTGGCAATGGGGCATCTGGGATGGAATCTACACCCACTAGGCGGCCTCAGAGGACTAGGAACATCTCCTTTTAAAATTATCCTGGATTTTTTAACCTGAGGATCAGGAATCGGTATTGCAGACATAAGCGAAACAGAGTATGGATGCATAGGATCATCGAAAAGGCTTGATCTGTCAGTGAGTTCTACAATCTTACCCAGATACATTACGGCGATCCTGCTGCTTATGTGTTTTACAACGGCAAGGTCATGTGCGATAAAAACATAAGTAAGCTTAAACTCTTTCTGAAGATCGGCAAGAAGATTAAGAATCTGTGATCTTACAGAAACGTCAAGAGCGGAAACTGCTTCATCAGATACAATAAGTTTGGGTTTAAGAGCCAAAGCTCTTGCAATTCCGATCCTCTGCCGCTGTCCGCCTGAGAACTGATGTGGATAGCGATATATATAGTCTTTTGATAGACCAACTTTTTCAAGAAGATCAGATACTATTCCATTTATCTCACTTGATTTAGCAAGGTTATGAGTGAGCAGACCTTCTCCAACAATCGTATTTACTCTCATGCGTGGATTGAGTGAGGAGTAAGGATCCTGAAAAATAATCTGTGCTTCCTTTCTGAACCATTTTCTTTTAGCATTTATTCCACCCATTATTTCATCGCAAAGCTTTGCATAGCCATCTTTAAAATAAATTTGGGCGTATTTTTTATCAACAGGATTATCAAGATTGTTTATAATAGCTTCTTGGTTAGAATTTTTTGCGACAAGAGCGTCAAATCTATCACAATAAGTAGTTTTAATATACTTTTTTGCCTTCATGGAAGACATAAACCATGATGTTGTATCGTTTCCTTCAAGAAATATTCTTCCGGCTGTTGGATCAATAAGCCGTAATATACTCATCCCAGCGGTGCTTTTACCGCATCCTGACTCTCCAACCAGACCTAAGGTTTCTCCTTCAAAGACTTTAAATGAGATATTATCTACAGCTTTTACCTGTGCAACCACTTTCTTAAACACTCCCGCTCTTACAGGGAAGTACTTCTTAAGATTTTCCACATTTAAAAGTATTTTTTTCTCATCCATTAGTTTTCACCTGCTCTGACCTTTTTGATCTCGGCCACAAGTTTATCAATATGCCAGCATCTGGAAGAATGTTCTCCTTCGATACTTATAAGCTCAGGATTTTCTTTCGAACATTTTTCATCTGCAAGGAAACATCTGTTTGAAAACTTGCAGCCTTTTGGAAAGTTAAGAGGACTAGGAACAACTCCAGGTATGGTCCAAAGGACATCCACATCTTTATCTATTCTTGGAATAGAACTCATAAGTCCCCATGTGTAAGGATTCATTGGGTTTTTAAAAACAGTTGTAATATCTCCTCTTTCAACAACCTCTCCTCCATACATTACAATGGCTCTGTCTGACATCTCAGCAACAACTCCCAGATCATGGGTAATAAAAATTATGGCCATTCCCAGTTCTTTTTGGAGCTCCTTCATGAGCTCAAGAATCTGTGCTTGAATAGTAACGTCCAATGCGGTGGTGGGTTCATCGGCAATAAGAATAGAAGGATTGCATGAAAGCGCCATAGCAATCATTGCCCTTTGCCTCATACCTCCTGAAAGCTCATGAGGATACTGGTCAACTCTTTTTTCCGGTTCTGGGATTCCTACTTTTCGCAGTAGATCCACAGCCCTGTCTTTTGCATCTTTCTCGTTCATTTTAAGATGAAGCTTTATAGCTTCAATTATCTGAAAGCCTATCGTATAAACCGGATTTAAAGCGGTCATAGGTTCCTGAAATATCATAGCAATTTCTTTTCCTCGAACAGTACGCATCTCAGCTTCGGAAATTTTTACAATATCTTTTCCTTTGTAAAGTATTTCGCCTTCACTGATAAAACCGTTTTGATCCAAAAGTCTCATGATGCTGAGAGAGCATACAGACTTTCCGGAACCGGATTCTCCTACTATAGCCAGGGTTTCTCCGGGATAAAGATTAAAGCTAATTCCATTGACAGCTTTTACTAGTCCGTCTTCGGTTTTAAAGTATGTTTTAAGATTTTTAACAGATAATAAAGGTTCTTTATTTTCAATAGCCACAATATTCCTCCTCTCATTACATCCTAAGCTTAGGATCAAAAATATCTCTAAGTGCGTCTCCAACAAGGTTCCATGCGAGTACAAAGAGAACCATTGCCGTTCCTGGGAAGACTATAGTATACCAGTATTGCATAGCGCCTCTACCGCCTCCCAGCATCCAATCTCTTGCATAAGTGAGAATGGATCCCCAGTCCGCATAACCTGCCGGTGCTCCTACTCCAAGAAAACTAAGTGCCGAAGCGGTTATGACCATTGAACCTATTCTCATGGATGCCTGTACCAAAACAGGGAAAATAGTGTTAGGAAGTATATGAGCAATAATTATTTTCCAATCGGGTACTCCTAAAGCTTTTGCAGCAAGAACATACTGTTCTGTTTTTGCCTGAAGGATACTTCCGCGTATGAGTCTTGCTGTAGCCATCCAGCCAAAGACAATCATGGCAATCATGACCTTGCTTAATCCGGTACCGAGTATAGTAGTAAGAACCATGGCCGAAAGAGTAAAAGGAATAGACATAAAAATATCTGTTATTCTCATAAGGACCTCGTCAAGCCATCCGCCGAAATAAGCAGCAATGGAACCTATGAATAGACCTATTACAGTAGATATAGCAACTACAATCAGACCTATCTTAAAACCTGTCCTTGTACCCCAGACAACGCCATAAAAAATATCTTTGTTATTGCTTATTCCAAAGATAAATTCCTTTGAAGGTTTTTGAGGCTCTGTTGCAGAAACCACATTAGGCATAAGGTAAGGATCAAAGTTTATGGATTTTATGTACATATTTCTGAACTTCTTATATGCAGCCTGTGATTCTTTAAGAAAGTTCTCTTCCGAGGTATTCGAGAGTCTGTCAAGGATGAGTCTTACTTCAACAGCCTCTTTGTTCTTTTTTTCGAATACTTTTATTTCATTTTTAAGCTCATTTACAGCTTTTGAAATATTAGTTTTTATCTGCGAACGAATAAACCTGAGAGTGGCTTTTTCATCTTTATCGATTTTTGCAAGTACGGAAGCATCAATGGCAAAATTTTTCACATAATCCTTTTCAAGGACTTTAAGAAATTCTTCCTTGGATACTTCTTTATTTTCATACATTAAAACAAGTTTTTCAAGCTCGGTAAGCGTAAGCCTGTTATAGTAAGAACTGTCAAGTATGTACTCATCACAAAGAACTTTTACCTTATCGCGTAAAGCAACAATCTCTGAATGATCTTTCTCATAATTTTTTATTAGTGGTTCCAAGGATTGAATATCTTCTTTTGAAGCAGTATAAAAAATAAAAAGGGTTGTAATGAATGAGTCATATGCATTAATTATCTCCGGCCGTTTTTCAGCGGAATACTCTGTCATAAGGTTTTTTGCAATATCCAAATCAAGATCTTCCGGTACTCTTGCTGGTGCAAGTACCGGAGCAAGAATCGCTATAATCACAAAAAATATAAGTAAAATAAGTCCGAGCATAGCAGATGAATTCTTAAAAAACTTCTTAAGTGTTCTTTTAAGTTCTTCTTTATTCATTATCAGCACCTCATTCCAGTCTGA